>DEUP01000031.1:3229-6826 GCA_002362625.1 Clostridiales bacterium UBA3259 | reverse complement strand
CTCATGGCCCGGTCCGCAAACAGCAGCGCCGAGAGCACATTCAGGCTCAGCACCAGGCAGTAGGTGCAGACATCAGCGTGAAAGCTGGGGATCAGCGGCCAAAGCGTCTCGGGCAGCAGCCCCGGCAAAAGGGAAGCGACCCTGGACAGCAGGAAGGACACCACCGACGCAATGGGATAGGACAGAAGGCTCAGCCAAAAGCTGGCGCGGTGCCTTTTCACAAAGCTCTTTTTCACACCCAATCTCACCTCCTCCCACTGCTGCGAATTTCACCCCGGAAGGATGACATTTCCCCAGGGGCATTACAATGTATCCACCGGTATTTGGAGCGGGAAATACATTAAACATATTAATAACATAGCACAAATTTCCTCTATAATCAATCCTGTAAAGGAAATCTTAATCTTTTTCTCATATGCAACAGCAAACGAAGAAGACTATTTCATACACCTTGTGCTGGTTGTGTGACAGTTTGCTATGGCAAGCCCCTCCACTCTGAGAAGGCTCTGGGCGGAGGGGCCAGGGTGTATGAATCACCTTTACCACTATTGATTATGCCTAGTAATAACGTGCCGGAACTACTCCTGGTTAATCTGCAATATATGCAGGTGAAGAAATTACCGCCACGCAACAACTTTATCAAAATTGCTAATTGTACCACTTCCTTTCAGAGAATACGGCATGACAAACGTCGGACTGCATGTTATGACAAAGTAATACTCACGACCGACAGTTAAAGTGAAATTTTTGGTGGCATCTTCGTTGTTGGCATAACCCTTGAGATCGTCAACTCTTGTACCGGTTGCAGCGTCATAGACCGTAAGGGTAAACGATTTCGATGCGTCTTTGGTAAGACTGCCCGTGTTTGCATTATATACCCGACATTTTGCGGTAATTTCAACATTACTTTTACTGACTGTAAACTTCTGTGCGGAGCGCAGGTCAGAGCGGAAATTGAATCCAAATGACCCGTTATTATCAATCCGCTGCTTTCCTGTAAACGTAAAGTATTCATCGAAAGCTTCATCCATGCTGGGTCCTTCGACTGCGGACGCTTCCAACGCAATACCAGCAAACAAGGCAACAATTAACAACACGCATACAGTTTTCTTTAGCAATTTGTACATACATTATCTTTCTTTCTTAATTTATAGGGCTATTTTGCCTCAACGAAAGGCTCGAATTCCGAAATGGCTTCGGGGGAAATCAGGCTACAATCAAACCACAGATCGTACACACCGAAATCCTTGACAAACAGGTAGCGGGAAAACTCCTGCTTCTCCTGGGTCTCGGGATCGGTCACATACACGGTCATCTGCTGGATGGGGTGCAGGAAGCTGCCGCCACGCCAGCTGAGATATTCACAGCCGTAGGCCACTTCATTCAAATAGGCGTCGGCTTTCGTGTTCATGCTGCGGATGTCCCTCGGCCTCAGGCCGGTAAGGCGGATGCCCCCAACGGCGGTTCCGTCCGCGTCAATAATGGAGCAGCTTGTGTCTGTGACCTGATCGTATCGGTAGCCCGGCGGGAGTGCAAAGGAAAAATCCCCCTTTTGGGGCGGCGCACTGAGAAAGTAGTATCCCGCCAACAGCGCCCCGAGGAGAACCACCGTAATGGATATGGCAAGTACCCAAAACTTTTTGTGAAACATGATTACCTCCTATGTGTGCTATGGACAAGTGCCAGTGGTAGACACAGTGGTGAGGGCCACGCCGTTGATTGTGGCGTCCACCGTCAGCTTGTACTGCCTGCCGCTGGTGACGGTTTTGGCCCCGCTGAAGTTCAGGCTTCCCGTGCCGGAGGGATACCAGGTTTCCAGGCAGGTGCCGCCATCCCACAGCTTGACCGTTGCGGTTATCGCATCCTCCGCCGTCTTTCCATATACCGATACCCCGCAAGTTGCGGTTGTACCGTTAAAGTAAAGAACAGGGTAAATTTGGGATGCACGCATGGTATCCGCTTGAGCCGACACAGGAATAGCAAGAATCATCAGCAGAGCCAAAAGGAATGCAGTCTTTCTCATAAAAATCACCTCCCTTCGTCGTTATATACTCTATAACGATTCAAGGAGGCGATTTTGGACATCTGGTGAAAAAATATTTTTTATTTTTTTGAAACAACACCTTCCGCCATCTGAATCAGTACATCAGGACTGACGTGGGCGGTTAGAACAAAAATCGTTTCGGACGCATTATCAACCCAGACAATCCCACTGGATTCGACCTCTCGGGGTGAAATATACATTGTTCCGGGCAGCCCATTGATGGTGACTTCCTGCTGCTGATAGTCGTCACCCTGGAAAAGATATAGGGCTTCATTTTGCTGTCCTGTGGAATATTCAAAAACAGTTAATCCTCCGTTTTCGTCCGAATAGACATAGGCTTCTCCTCCATCAGTGCGGTCAACATTTAACAAGGCATGGCCCTCTGGAATCCAGTCAAGGCAGTACCGGGGGAAATCTTCCGGTGAAGATTCCCCGGCAAAGGAATAGACATAGCCGGAGGGAAACCGCTCCCGCACCCAGCCGAATACAAATTCTCTGGCTTCGGCGCTCAGGGCCAGCAGGGAGCCAAAGCAGGCTGTAAGCACCAGCAAAAACACCGCGGCGCTCCTGAGGCAGCGATAGAGGGCGGGGTGCCGCTGCCTGCGCAGAATGCGGTTCATTTTCCGCTGGAATGCCGCCGAAAAGGAATGGGTGCATTCCTGGGGCAGACTGCCGCCTATGATCGCGGCAGCTTTCTCGGCAGCCTGGGCCAATATTTCATCATCCATCACAGAACTCCCTCCTTTTCGCAAAGCTCCTGGAGCTTTTGCTTTGCCCGCTGGACAAGCTTGGCGGCGTTGGCCTCCGAAATGCCCAGCTGCTGCGCAATCTCCCTCCCGCTGAAACCGTGATAGTATTTCAGCAGGATTACCTCCCGGTAGCGGGCCGGGAGCCGCAGAATGCACCCCTCCAGTCCCCGGGCCTCCTGAACCGGAAGCCCTTGCAGTTCGTCCAGGTAGGCTTCGTCCTTCCGGCGCTGATTTTTCCGGTAGAGATCGATGGCTTTGCTCTCTACTATAGTAACGACGTAGCTCCTGGTTTTTGGACACTCCGGGTGGGAAATTTTTTCAATATTTTCCGCAATTTTCAGAAAGGCATTGTGCACCGCGTCCTCCGCATCCTGCTCGTTTTTCAGGATTTTGTAGGCCACATGGTACATAAGTCCTCTGTATCGCAGATATACCGTCTCAAATTTTGACCTGTCCTCGGAAGCGTCCATGGCCGCAAGATAAATCAGCATTGGCAAGTCCTCCAATTCCGCTGCGATGGCCAAAAGGGACAGGGTTTCCAAATCCGCTCAGAATCTGGAGCACCTGTCCCTTTGCTTTTAATTATTCCGGAACCGGCACAGGAAATCCCTGGTCTCCTGCTTCTGGGGGCTGCCGAAGAGCGCGGCGGGGGGGCCTTCCTCGCAGATGACGCCGCCGTTCATATAGACCACGTGGTTGCTCACGTCCCGGGCGAAGGCCATCTCGTGAGTGACCACCAGCATGGTCATCCCCTCCTGGGCCAGGGAGCGCATGACGGAGAGCACCTCGCCCACCATCTCCGGG
>DEUP01000031.1:0-2902 GCA_002362625.1 Clostridiales bacterium UBA3259 | reverse complement strand
CGATGGCCACCCGCTGCTTCTGGCCGCCGGAGATCTGCCGGGGCCGGGCGTTGACATAGGGGGTCATGCCCACCTTTTCCAGATACTGCATGGCGTGGGCCCTGGCCTCCTCCCGGCGGCGCCCGAGCACCTTCACCTGGCCAACGATGCAATTTTCCAGCACCGTCATGTTGTTGAACAGGTTAAACGACTGAAACACCATGCCCACATGGGAGCGGTAGGCCGCCGCCTTGAAGCCCCGGGCCGCCACGTTCTCCCCGTGGTAGAGGATTTCTCCGGAGGTGGGGTTTTCCAGCAGGTTCACGCAGCGAAGCAGGGTGGACTTTCCGGAGCCGGAGGCCCCGATGATGGAGGTCACATCCCCCTTTTTCACCGTGAAATCAATGTCCCGGAGCACCTGATGGCTGCCGAAGGACTTGGACAGGTGCTTTACCTGCAAAATCAGCTCATCCATCTTTAGCGTCCTCCCTTTGTATCCCGGAATTCCTTGCTGTGCTCGTCATAGGGCGAGCCCTTGCCGGGGTGGTTGTAGGTTCCGGCGGTCATGGTCAGCTGATCCTCCTGCACCAGCTCGTAGCTGCTGCTGCCATCCAGCCGCTTCTCCACCCACCGCAGCAGGAAGGAGGCGATCAGGGTCATGGTCAGATACCCCACCATCTCCACCGTGGCAGAGGGGAAGTACAGGTAGCTGGCCCCCACGGCAGCCCGGTGGGCGGCGAAGAAATCCGGGAAGCCGATGATGAACATGACGGAGGTGTCCTTCACGTTGATGATGAAGTTGTTGCCAATCTGGGGCATGATGTTCCGCAGCGCCTGGGGCAGAATCACATTCACCATGGTCTGCACATGGGTCATGCCGATGGCCTTGGCGCCCTCGGTCTGGCCCGGGTCAATGGAGATGATGCCGCCCCGGACGGACTCGGCCATATAAGCGCCGGTGTTGATGGACACCACCAGCATGGCCGCCAGCCAGATATTGGTGAATTTCACGGCGTTATCGGTGAAATAGGGCAGGCCATAGTAGATGAACACCGCCTGGAGCACCATGGGGGTGCCCCGGAATATCTCCACATACACTCTGACAATGACCCGCACCAGCTTCAGCAGGAACCGCTTGGGCAGGGGGTCCCGCTTAGAATAGGGAATGGTATTGAGCACGCCGCATACGAAGCCGATGACGCAGCCAATCACCGTGGCCGTAAGGGCCAGCACCAGCGTATTGCGCATACCGATGAGGTAGGAACCGCCATATTTTCCCCAGAGCTTGAGAATATCGGCGAAGAGCTTTGAAAATTTATCCATGGAGAACTCCTTATTTCAGACTCCACGGCGAGAGGAGGATACCTCTCGCCGTGGGCGGATGTTATTCACTCAAGGGCTGGATGGCGATGGCCTGGGCCATCAGCTCGTTAAAGTCATCGGCGGTCATGGTGGAGAGCACCTGGTCAATGGCTTCCTTCAGCACGGTGTTGCCCTTCATCAGGGAAATGCCGATGTTTACATTCTCCGCGCGAACCTCCTCGGAGAACTGGAAGTCGCCGTCCGTGCCGGAGAAGTCCAGAATCTTCATGTCCGGGTAGGCGGCCACCGCACCCTGGGCGGTGGGCATATCCGTGCAGATGAAGTCCACCATGCCGGTCTCCAGCGCCATCAGCATTGCCGGAGCGGTTTCGGCGGCGGGCTGGATGGCGGCGCCGGTAATCTGGGGCAGGCACTGGTCATACCAGATGGTGGCAATCTGGGCGGTGCAGGTGCCGCCGGCCAGATCGGCAATGGAAGCGGCATCGGCAAACTTGCTGTCGGCCTTGGTGACGCACACGATGGAGGCGTAGAAATAGGGGCCGGCAAAATCTACCTGCTCAGCGCGCTCGGCGGTCATGGACTGGCCGGCAATGACCGCGTCAAAGGTGCCGGTCTGGACACCGGGCACCAGGGAATCCCAGTCGGACTGGATAACCTCCAGCTTCCAGCCGTTGGCCTCGCAGATCTTCTTGCCAATCATCACATCATAGCCGTTGGCGTAGGACCCGGGGACATTGGAAATGGGCACGGCGCCGTTGGAGTCGTCGCTCTGCGTCCAGTTATAGGGGGCATAGGCGCACTCCATCGCGATGGTCAGCACCCCGTCTTCCACGCCGGAGGCAACCGTGTCGGCCTGGGTCTGAACCGCGGGCACGGCCAGGACGGCCACCAGCGCCAATGCCAGGACCAGGGAAAGCATCTTCTTCATAACAATCAACCTTTCTTTTTTCGGGTTAAAACCCGATTGTAATAAAAATGAACCGCTTTGGTAAGCGGTCCATGGAAAATACGGCATCCCCAAAAAGGGGCAACCAATTAGCCAATGATAGCGCTTCACAAAGTTTTTGTGACAGTCCGGCAGATATTCTCTGACGGCCCAGCGGAAAACGACCGGGCAACCGATTCCCACTTCGGCGGTGATCCCTTTCCCATCCGGCGGCTGCACGACCTTGCCGGAGGTACTGATGAGTACCGCGCCTCTATCTAAGCGATTCAATTTATCCGTATACTAACATGTGCCGGGGGCGCTGTCAAGCATTCCCGGCGGAAATCATGAATTTTGTATAATCCTCCAGAAAAAACGCAGAAAATCCGCCTTCCCCTGGGAATTCTGCGCCCGGGGGTTGACAAACCGATCTGCTGGGGCTATAATGAGCATAGGGAAAGGGCGCTACCGATAGACGGTCAGCCCCCCTGATGGATTACAAGAAGTAACCGCACCGGTTAGGAGCAGGGCGGTTACTTCTTGTTATTTATGATTGCAATAATCATACCCGCAAAGGCGAATAGCACCATGCAGAACTGAAAAAGCCCTTCATATGTAACTACACTCATCTCTGCCATCCCCCCCTTTCCGCATTGGGACAGGGGGCAAGAAGTT
>DEUP01000024.1 GCA_002362625.1 Clostridiales bacterium UBA3259 | reverse complement strand
TGGCCCCGCTGGACCAGCTCCTGCTTGTAGATGGCCATATTGTCCCGGAGGTAGTCAAAGCCCAGCTCGTTATTGGTGCAGTAGGTGATGTCGGCGGCGTAGGCCTTCCGGCGCTCCGCCGGTTCCATGCCGGGGATCACCAGGCCAATGGTCAGGCCCATGTAGCGGTAGACCTTGCCCATCCACTCGGACTGGTATTTTGCCAGGTAGTCGTTGACGGTGACCACATGGACGCCCTCGCCGGTGAGGGCGTTTAAGTAACAGGGCAGAATGGCAACCAGGGTTTTTCCTTCACCGGTCTTCATTTCCGCGATCCGTCCCTGGTGCAGCACAATGCCGCCCAGCAGCTGAACGGGATAGGGCCGCAGGCCCAGCACCCGGTCGGCAGCCTCCCGGATGGCGGCGAAGGCCTCAGGCAGCAGATCGTCCAGGGTTTCCCCCTGGCTTAATCGCTCCTTGAATTGGGCGGTCTTGCCCCGGAGCTCCTCCTCACTAAGCGCCTTATATTTCGCTTCCAGAGCCAAAATCTTGTCCACGGCTGGCTGAAGCTTTTTGATTTCCCGCTGAGAGCGGGTTCCGAACAGTTTATTGATAAGTCCCACAATAGACTCCTTTCTAAACCTCAATGGCAATAAAACCTGATTTTAGGTATTATAGCACACCTGCCCTGAGAATAAAAGTCGAATTTATGAACAAATCCCCGGCTCGGGTGGTTTTTTTCTTGTATCGACTCATCAAAAGCGCCCCGGAAGGATGAAATCCTTCCGGGGTGCTTTGCGCTTATCGTTTGTGCTGCTGATAAAACGCCCTCAGATCCGCCTTGTTTTCCTCCGGAAGAAAGGTCTTCTTCACGCCCTGTATGGCTCCCTCCAGAGCAAGTAGTCTGTGAATACAGGCAGAGGGGTCAATCTCCTGGATTTTCAGCCAGGCTTCCTTGGCACCTGTCTGCTTTAATTCCTCAACCGTGCAGATACCCACCTCCATAAGCTGGCTTTCCACGGCTTTTCCGATATTGGGTAATTCCGATGGTCTTCCCACACTTTCGCCTCTTTTTCAGTTGATTTCCTGTATACGTTTTTGTTTTAATCCTGATTAAAAAACGCTTCTATGGTCACCCGGTTGGCGCTGACCCGGCCCTGCTGGAAATTGGGCTTTCCGCCGCCTCTGCCATTTAAAGCCGCGGTCATTTCCTTACCGAAAGCCCGCAGGTCTCCCTCCCGGGCGGCCAGGCAATAAGCATAGCCCTCTTGGTCATTGCCGCAGAACACCGCCGCTCTGCCGCCGCACTTCTCCGCGATCCTGTCCGTCAGCTCCCGAAGCCCGTTTCCGTCCAGGTCCTCCGTAAAGTGGAGCACATTTCCCTGCCCGGCATAGCCCTTCGCGATGCCGGCGAAAACCTGCCGCTCCAGACCCACCACCCGGTATTTCTCCCGGGCAAGGGCTTCATTCATCCGCTGAGCTGCCGCACCTGTTTCCATGGGCTTTGCGGAAAAGGCCTGGGACACCAGCTTGTTCTGCTCATAGGCGGCGTTCAAAATATTGTAGGCAAGCTTTCCGCAGGCCATTTCCATCCGGGTACCGTTCCGGAAATTCACCGCCGAAAACAGCTTGATAATGCCGATTTCTCCCGTGGCGCTGACATGGGTGCCGCAGCAGGCGCAGGTATCGTATCCCGGCACCTCCACGATCCGCACCGGCCAGGGAAGGGCACGCTTGGTGCGGTAGTTTACCTTTGGCAGCTCCTCCGGACTGGGTGTCCAGATGCGCAGAGGAATGTTGGCCCAGACCGCGGCGTTACATTCCGCTTCCAGCTCAGGCAACGCCTCCTGGGGAACAATACCGTCAAAGTCGATGGTGATGCTTTCCGCCCCCATATGAAAGCCCACGTTGTGGTAGCCCCACCGGCGGTTGATAATACCAGAGACAATGTGCTCCCCGCTGTGCTGCTGCATCCTGAGGAAGCGAGCGTCATAATCGATATGCCCTTCCACAGTCTCTCCGGGATTCAGCGGGCCATTGCAGGTATGCACCACCTGTTCCCCCCGCTCCCGGGTATCCAGTACCTTCACGTTTCCCAAGGTTCCGGTGTCGGCCGCCTGACCGCCGCCCTCCGGGTAAAAAGCGGTGGCGTCCAGAATCACGGCGTAGCCCTTTTCCGTTTTCTCACAGGAAAGCACCTTGGCGGAAAAGGTACGCGTATGGGAATCTTCATAATATAGCTTCCGGGTTTCCATGGTCTGCTCCTTTGCGGTTTTATTTTCCCAATTGTACCACAGCCGGAGAAAAATTGCAATGTACGGCGTTTTTTCCGGGTCGCAGGAAAATCTTTTTGGAAAAACTCTAGCTATTTTGGTCAATTCGGTGTATGATAGGGAAAACCCATTCTTTTGAGGTGATTCGTCATGCCGTCTAATTTTGCTCACTACCGGTTCGGGAAGCTGGCCTTCTCTTCTCTGCCTCCCGAGGCCCGCTCCTGTATCCAGCGCTTCCGCCGTCTGTATGACATGGGCCAGCAGGGACCGGATTTTTTCTTTTACTGCAATCCCCTTTGGGAAACCGCTTCTGTCAGACTGGGACACAGCTATCATCAGCAGACAGGTCAGGAATTTTTTACCAAGGCCGCCGGTCTTGCTTCCACCGAGGCTGCCAAGGCCTATCTCTACGGCGTCCTGGGCCACTACTGCCTGGATTCCAGCTGCCATCCCTATGTAAATAAGGTAGTGGACGCGGGAGAGGCAAACCACATCGCCCTGGAATCGGAATTTGACCGCTATCTCATGGCTCTGGACGGCATCGAGGATCCCGCCACCTATGACATGAGCGACAAGATCCGCCTGACCCGTGGGGAATGCGTCACCGTGGCCTCCATCTACCCGCCCGCCACGCCGGGAAGCGTCCATCGGGGCGTTGGCATTATGCGCGCTGCCATCCACTATCTGGCGGGCAAGGATCAGGAAAAGGTCAGGCGGCAGCTGAACCGTGTGAAGCCCAGCCTTTTGGTCAAGCTGGTTCCCTCCCAGCCTGTAGCGGAATACGCCCGGATGGACAGCGAGCTTCTGGCCCGGTACAACCGTGCCCTCCGGGCCTATCCTCAGATGGTACAGCAGCTTCTGGATCTGAACGGCCAGGGACGGGAACTGGACGAAAGCTTTTCCGGAACCTTCGGCTGATATGCCGTGAATATTATGTAAACCAAGAAGATAGGAGACCACCATGAAAGAGAAATTCAAGCTGACCTCCCTGGAAAAAAGCTGGGTTCTGTACGATATCGGCAACTCCGCTTTTATTCTGCTGGTAGCCACCCTGATCCCTATTTACTTTAACGCCCTGGCGGGCGCCGCCAACGTCAACGAGGACATGTACTTAAGCTATTGGGGCTACGCCGGTTCCATTGCCACCATCTGCGTCGCCATCATCGGCCCCATCTGCGGCACCCTGGCCGACCGGAAATTTAAAAAGCCCATTTTTATGCTCTGCGCCGCCTTGGGCATTCTGGGCTGCGCCGCTTTGGGCCTTGCCTCCGGGTGGCTGATGTTCCTGGTGATTTTCGTTATCGCCAAGGTGGGATATTCCTCCAGCCTGGTGTTCTATGATTCCATGCTGCCGGAGATCTCCACAGAAGACCGTATGGATCACGTTTCCTCCATGGGCTACGCCCTGGGTTACATCGGTTCTGTGATTCCCTTTGTGCTGTGTCTGATTCTGGTGCTGATGCACGATTCCTTTGGCATTGGTATGGGGACTGCCATGATTCTGGCGTTCCTGATCACTGCCGCCTGGTGGGCGCTGTGTACCCTGCCTCTGCTGAAGGGCTATAAGCAGACCGCCTTTGTTGCCACGGAAAAGACACCCTTGGGAGACACCTTCCGCCAACTGGGCAGAACCTTCCGGGAGGCAAAAAAGGAAAAGCACATTTTCCTGTACATGATCGCCTTCTTCTTCTTTATCGACGGCGTTTACACCATCATTGACATGGCTACCGCCTACGGCGCCGCTTTGGGGCTCGATACCACGGGTCTGCTGCTGGCTCTGCTGGTAACCCAGATTGTGGCCTTCCCCTGCTCCATTATTTTCGGCCGTCTGTCTGCCAAGTATGACACCGGACTGCTGATCAAGGTCTGCATTGGCGCCTACACCGGCATCACTTTGTTTGCCGTGTTTCTATGCACCCAGTGGCAGTTTTGGGTTCTTGCCGTTGTGGTGGGTATGTTCCAGGGGGGCATTCAGGCCCTCAGCCGAAGCTATCTGGGCAAGATCATCCCGGCAGAGCGCAGCGGCGAGTTCTATGGGCTGATGGATATCTGCGGCAAGGGCGCTTCCTTCATGGGTACCATGCTGGTGGCTCTGGTCAGTCAGCTCACCGCCGGGATCACCATTCATGTTTTCGGCCTGGAGCTGCAAAACGAGAACATTGCGGTGGGTATCCTTATGGTGCTGTTCGCCATTGGCTTTGTGCTGTTCGCCAAAGCGGATAAACTCAACAAGGCACGCGTCGGTGTCTGAGCCTTTTGGGGGACACACTGGGAGCCGTCTTTTTTAGGCGGCTCCCTTTTTATGGATGATCCGGCAATAAATATGGGCAAACCTGACAAATTCACAAAAAATGATTTACTTTTTGAATCATCTCTTGTATACTATCTTCAGAACAGGGTGCTTTATGCCGGTTCAATTCTGAACGAAAGAGGGTAATTCCCATGAAGCAGTTTATGGATCAGGACTTCCTTCTGTCCAATGAGACCGCAAAGGTTCTTTATCACGACCATGCGGCCAAAATGCCCATCGTTGACTACCATTGCCACATCAACCCCCAGGAGATTTACGAGGATCGCCGATTCCAGAATATCACCCAGGTTTGGCTGGGCGGCGACCACTACAAGTGGCGCGTTATGCGCTCCAACGGTGTGGACGAATATTACATCACCGGCGGCGCTTCCGACCGGGAGAAATTCCAGAAGTTCGCCGAGGCTCTGCCCAAGTGCATCGGCAACCCCATGTACCACTGGTGCCATCTGGAGCTGCAGCGGTTCTTTGGCTATCACGGTGTGCTGAACGGCGACACCGCCGAGGAGGTCTGGAATCTGTGCAACGACAAGCTGCAAAACGATCCCAGCATGACCGTCCGGGGCCTGATTAAGCAGTCCAACGTCATGATGATCGGCACCACCGATGATCCCATTGACGATCTAAAGTGGCACGAAAAATTAGCCGCCGACCCATCCATGGACACCAAGGTCTGCCCCTCCTTCCGTCCTGACAAGGCCGTGAACATCCACAAGGAAACCTTCGTCCCCTACATGAAGGCGCTGGGTGAATCTGTTGGCCACGAGCTGAAGTGCATCAACTGCGTCCGGGATGCCCTGTCTGAAAAGATTGCCTACTTTGACGCCCACGGCTGCCGTGCAAGCGACCACGGTCTGGACTTTATCCCCTATGTGGAGGCCACCGACGAGGAGCTGACCGCCATCTTTAAGAAGGCCATGGCCGGTGAGACCGTCACCGACCGGGAGGCCGAGGCCTACATGACCGCCATCGTGCTTCACTGCGCCAGAGAGTACGCCCGCCGCGGCTGGGCCATGCAGCTGCACTACTCCTGCCTGCGCAACAACAACACCGCCATGTACCGCAAGCTTGGCCCCGACACCGGCTTTGACAGCATCGCCACCACCACCTGCGGCGAAAGCCTGAGTAAGCTCCTGGATCGTCTGAACAGCGAGGATCTGCTGCCCAAGACCATCCTCTACTCCCTGAACCCTGTGGACAACGCCATGCTGGACACCCTTCTTGGCTGTTTCCAGGGCACTGAGGTTCCCGGCAAGATCCAGCACGGCTCCGGCTGGTGGTTCAACGACACCAAGACAGGTATGATCGACCAGATGACCTCTCTTGCAAACCTGGGGCTGCTTGGCAACTTCATCGGTATGCTCACCGACTCTCGTTCCTTCCTCAGCTACACCCGCCACGAATATTTCCGGCGGATTATGTGCAACCTGATCGGCACCTGGGTGGAAAACGGCGAGTATCCCGCTGACATGGAGCAGCTGGGGCAGATTGTGGAGGATATCGCTTCCAACAACGCACAGCGGTATTTCAACCTGTAAGGCACGAACTATTTTGAGGACGCTCCCAAGGAGGGGCGTCCTCTTCTTCTGTAAAAAACAGTTCCGAGCCGTAAAACCTTCCCGGCTGATTTGCGTGTATATAAGTGTAGACACCTGGTGTATCCACACAGAAAGGAAGGGATCAAACATGAACGATGCCCAGATCATCAATTTATACCTTGCACGGTCGGAAATGGCAATCCAGGAAACGGATAGCAAATACCGCAGCTATTGCTACGCAATTGCCTACAACATTCTCGCAAACCGGGAGGATTCCGAGGAAAGTGTCAGCGACACCTATTTTTCCGCATGGAACGCCATTCCTCCCGCAAAGCCTTCGAAGCTCTCGACTTTTTTAGGGAAATTAACCCGGAACATCTCCATTTCCCGCTGGAGAAAGACAAACGCCAAGAAACGGGGAAACGGCGAAATGGAGATTGCCCTTGAGGAACTGGAGGAATGTGTTTCCGGTGAGCAGAGCATTGAGGATACCATCCTCCGTAAGGAGACGGCTGCTGCCCTGAACCGCTTTCTGTCCTCCCTTTCCAAGGATGAACGGAAGGTCTTTTTGTGCCGGTACTGGTATGTAAACTCCCTGAGTGACATTGCCGGGAGGACAGGGTACTCCGTTGGGAAAGTCAAGTCTATGCTGTTTCGGCTTCGGAAACGATTAGGCGATCAGCTGGCAGAGGAGGGACTGAGATGACGAATCTGGAACTGTTTTGTGCTCTAGGCAGCATCAGCCCGGAGAACCTGGCCGAGGCAGAAGAAATGCAGCTTACACCCCCGGAAGTACATAAGCGTCCCGCGAATCGGGCCCTGCTGATTGCCGCCATGGTGGCTATGCTCGCTCTGTTGACCACGGCCTGTGCCGTGGCCTACAGCCGAATTCATATGAAGCTGGTGCAGCACAATCCTGCCGCTGTGACCCAGACGGTTTCCGATGACCGGGGCTCAGCGGCTGCCGAACCCACCCGCAGGGAGCAAACTGTCCTCACCGCTTTCTATCCCCAGCTTTTGCCGGAGGGCTACCACCTTTCTGAGGGCGCTCCGGTGGATTATACCACCCGAAATATCTACTATTGGAACGACGCCGGAAGCTATATCACCTTCTCCCTCTCCACCGGCCATGACAGTGACATCCATCTGGCTCCGCCGGTAACAGAAACGGCCCTGAAGGTCTCCGGCTGGGACGCCACCCTCTATGTTACCGAAAAAGGAGCCCAGGTTCTGAACTGGCAGGATGAGGACAAGGGCTCCTATCTGACCCTGTTCACCCAGGATATGGAGGTCGATTTGGCTGTCATGGCGGAAGGCGTTGCCTTCGGTGAGGAGCTGCCCCTGTCCTTTCTGTGCAAGGAAGGGAGCCTTTGGGACCCCTGGTACCCCCAGCAGCTTCCCAATGGCTACACTCTGGCAGAGGTAAGCCCTCCGGGCATGAGACGCCAGAATCTGTACTACACCGACGGCACCCACACCATCCGCTACGTGGTTTCCCTTTTGGAGGACCTGAGCGGCACCGATTTCCAGGAGGAAGTTACCAGAGAGGACGTCCAGATTGCCGGGGACTCCGCGAAACTGGTGACCACCGCATCCGGCAGAAGCTGCCTCTTCTGGCGCAATGAGGCGGAGGGCTTCTACGCCATGCTGGACGCGGAAGACGAAGCCGTTGATTTAATCGCCATAGCGGAAGGTGTGGCACCCGGTGCCCCTCTGGAGGTTTCCAAAAGCTATCTGGGCCCGGACTACACCATTGACCTTCAGCAGGATCCCGCTGCCTATGTGGGCTTTGAGCCGGTGTACCCCCAGAGCGTGCCGGAGGGATATTCTGCTGCGTTTATCGACGATCCGGCCTACGGTCAGCAGGAAATTCAATATGAAAACACCCTGGGAGACAAGCTGATCTTTACCCTCTATTTCCGTCTGGGCCGTTGGGGCCGGCAGTTTGAGGGCATGGGTCAGCCGGAGCAGGTAACCATCAACGGGCAGCCCGGCTATCGGATGGGTACTACCCTAATCTGGACGGACGAAAGCCGGGGCTTTGGCTTCCGCCTGCAATCCAGCTCGGATTTAGACCTGATGGCCATAGCGGAAAGCGTAGGCCCCGGCCCGGAGCTGCGGCCCACCAATGCGGACAAAACAGAAGAGGCCCTCCGGCAGCTGGGAGATTATCAGATCACCGACTTGCCCGATGGCATGGTAGAGGACGGTTTGACAGGCTGGCCCTTGGAGGGAGAAGACGACTGGTATTCTTATGTCCGCCGGTGGTATTTTGACCACAAGACAAACAAGGCTGTCTATTTTGAGTACGAAAGCTATGTTTCGGATGCCGCATCGCCGGAGGACGTGGCACGGATGAAGGTAGGCGATGCGGGCACTGTGGAAAGCGTCACCGTTGGCGGCTGTCCCGGTGTCATGTCCCAGGATGGCAGCAATGCCTCCGTTGCCTGGGTCCTGGGAGACGCGGCAAAGGGGATTCAGTTTAAGCTGTACAGCGAGGAGCTTTCTGTGGAGGCGCTGCTGGAAATCGCAAGCAGCGTCCGCCTGCTCTCCGGGAGTTGAAGGTTCTTTTGCTGTGAACTTCCCCAGTTTCTCCCAATACTGTGAGGACGCTCTTTCGGGAGCGTCCTTATTTCTTTTTTGTTTCCCTTTACATTTCCATGCTTTTCGGGTAAAATAAGCGGCAAAGGAGGGACAGCGCATGTTTGACGATCCCAAGAAGGAATTGAACAGATTGGACGCGGAGCTTCGGGCCCAGGCCTATGAGGATCAGCTGGAGGCTCTGCAAAATCAGGAGATCCCCGAACTGGACGATCTCTTCGAATATGAGGACTCCGACTGGCTTAGCGAGCTTTCCCGGGAGGACGCCGACACACCTCCGGCTCCCAGCCATCTCCGGGGCGTCCGCAACGATGCCGTTGATTTCCATAGAACCGTATACGGTGACGAGACTATGAACGAGGACAGCGCCGTGTTTGTCGAAAAAAAGTCCAAAAAGAAGCTTAGCGAGGCCGACAAGGAATCGAAGAAGGAGAAGAAAGAAAGCGTAGGCTGTCTCCCCTTTATCATTTTCCTGGAGCTTATGGGCATCGCCGGGATGCTGTGGTGGTGGTACCGATGGATGCGGTAGCGCCGGTAGGCCGGTTCGCCCCGACCCCATCCGGCCGGATGCACCTGGGGAACGTATTCTCCGCCCTGCTCGCCTGGCTGTCTGTAAAAGCAAGGGATGGGGAAATGGTTCTCAGAATGGAAGATCTGGACACCCAGCGCACCAGCGGGGAATTCGCTCAGGCGCTGCGGGAGGATCTTACCTGGCTTGGGCTGAGCTGGGATCGGGAGACTCCGGCCCAGAGCAAACGCAGTGAGGTATACGACCGGTATTTTGAACGTCTCCGGGATATGGATCTGCTCTACCCCTGCTACTGCACCCGCAGTCAGCTTCACAGCGTCAACGCGCCCCATCTGTCCGACGGCACCTATGTCTATCCCGGCACCTGCCGGAATCTGACGAGCGCCCAGCGGGAGGCCTTTCACCGTGCCCCTGCCTGGCGGATACAGGTACCTGACAAAATCTGGAGGCTCCATGACCTGGTTCAGGGGGATTCCCAATGGAACCTGAAAACCGACTGCGGCGACATGGTGGTGCGCCGGGCAGACGGGGTTTATGTCTATCAGCTGGCCGTCACTGTGGACGACGGAGAAGCCGGAATTACGGAGGTGGTTCGGGGGATGGATCTGCTCAGCTCCGCGCCAAGGCAGAATTATTTACAGGAGCTGTGGGGCTTTCCCCACCCGGTGTACGCCCATGTGCCCATGCTTCTGGCCCCGGACGGACGGCGGCTGAGCAAACGGGACAGGGATCTGGACCTGGGGGAGATCCGCAAGCACCTTTCCCCTGAGCAGCTTATTGGCACCCTTGCCAGCAGCGCCGGGCTTTTGGAGGCTCCCGAGGCCATCTCCCTCCAGGAGCTGAAAACGGTTTTTTCCTGGGAGAAGGTAAGGGGCAGCAGCGTAACCATCCGCGCGGAGGAGCTGTTGTCCGGTATCCGGTAGGCACAGCTTGCCGAATTGCCTTGAAAAGGTGCCGAAACTCCTTGAAAAGGCCCCTCTTCTCTTGCTTTTTTTCTCCCCATGGCATATAATGAACCCAGCCATTATAAACATAAGGAGCGTACATCATGTCTAAGAAACCTGTTCTCGTGGTTTTGGCAGCCGGAATGGGCAGCCGATACGGCGGCTTAAAGCAGATCGACCCTGTGGGCAGCCATGGAGAGGCCATTCTGGATTATTCCATTTACGACGCCCATCAGGCGGGCTTTGACACCGTTGTTATTATCATCAAGGAAGCCATCCGTAAGGATTTCATGGAAACCGTAGGCAAGCGCCTGGAAAAGGCTCCGGTGGAGATCCGCTATGCCTTTCAGGAGCTTGACAGCCTTCCTGCCGGTTATGCCGTCCCTCAGGGGCGGACAAAGCCCTGGGGCACCGGTCACGCGGTGCTCTGCGCCGCCGAGGCCATTGACGGCGCGCCCTTTGCCGTGATCAACGCCGACGACTATTACGGCAAGGCCGGCTTCAAGGCCATTTATGACCGTCTTTCCTCTGCTGCGGGAGAATATGACTACTGCATGGTGGGCTTCCATCTGTCCAAAACCGTCACGGACAACGGCAGCGTGGCCCGGGGCGTCTGCCAGGCCGACAGTGAGGGCTGTCTGACGGAGGTTATTGAGCGTACCCGGATTGAGAAGTATCCCGGCGGCATTCACTACACCGAGGATGGGGAAAACTGGGTGGATCTACCCTCCGAAACCATCGTGTCCATGAATCTCTGGGGCTTTATGCCCAGCTTTTTGACAGAGATCCAGGCCCGGTTCCCCGCCTTCCTGGATCATGCCCTGACTGTCAACCCCCTCAAGGGCGAATACTTCCTTCCCTTCCCCGTTTCCCAGCTGATCCACGAGGGCAAGGCTTCCGTAAAGGTGCTGACCTCCCCCGACCGCTGGTTCGGCGTGACCTACGCCGCCGACAAGCCTGTGGTGGTAGCTGCCCTGAAAAAAATGACCGATGAGGGAAAATACCCTGACGGTCTTTGGGGATAACAGAAAATTGCCCCGGCTTTGCTTTCACACAAAGCCGGGGCCGTTTTAACGTTTTTACTTCGCGCCCATGAGGATCTGGGCAAGCTCAGAGTTCCCGTCCAGGATGACGGTCTTCTCATTTCCGTTCAGGCTGGCCTTCAGGGCTTCCAGAGCCTTTGTAAATTCGTAGAAGTCCTTCTTATCCTGGGTATCGTAGGCCTCGGCCAGCATCTCCATGTACTTCTGCTCACCCTCGGCCTCCAGCTTGGCGGCCTGAGCCTTGGCGTCGGACACCAGGATGTTCACCTGCTTGTCCACATCGTTGCGGATGATGGAGGCCTCATAGTTGCCGTCGGCGGTATACTTTTCCGCCATCTGGTTCCGCTCGGAGATCATCCGGTTGTATACGGCGTTCAGGTTGCTTTCCGGCAGGTCAAACTGCTTGATTTTCACGTCCTCCACCCGGATGCCGTAGGTTCTGGCCAGGGCGTCCACATCGGTGGCAATGCCGCCGTAGATGTCGTTGCGCTTGGATGCGTCGTCCATGTTGATGATGTCCGCCTGAGCCAGGGTGCCCATGACGGTTTTCAACTCGTTATAGGTCAGGGCGTCCAATCTCTGCTCCGCCACGCTTTTGCTGCCCAAGGTCTGATAGAACAGCTTGGGGTCGGCGATGGACCAGAGGACGTAGCAGTCCACCGTCATATTCTGCTTGTCCGAGGTCAGCACCTCAGAGGGTGGAATGTCGTAAAGCTGGGTGGCCTTGCTGAAGTATTTTACGCTGTCCACGAAGGGCATCTTAAAATGGAGACCCGCCTGGTCAGTGGTGTCGATAATCTTGCTGAACCGGACGGTACAGGCGTACTCGTCCTCCCGCACGGTGAACAGGCATTCCGCCGCCACAATCAGCACCAGAACAAGAACCACAATCAGGAGAATATTTCGCTTTTTCATTGCGCGTCCCCTCCTTCCACGAAGCCCTCCAGGGGCAGAAGCATCTGAACGTCTCCGGCATCGCCGGTGCTGGTGTTGATGTACAGCTTAATATCCGGAAGCACCTGGGAGATGGCCTCATAGTACATCCGGGAGCGGGTAATGGCCGGGTTCTTGGCGTACTGCTCGTACATAGCCTCGAACATGGCGACCTGCTCCACCGCCTCGTTAATCCGGTTCTGCTTCAGGTACTCGGCGTTTTGAATCAGCTTGTCCGCCTCCGCCTGGGCCTTGGGCAGCTGGGCGTTCTGGTAGGCCTTGGCGTCGTTGATTACCGTCTCCGCCTGCTGCTTGGCGGTTTCCACCGCCTTGAAGGCCTCGATTACCTCCGTCGTAGGCGGCTCCGCGTCCTGAATCTTCACATCCACCAGGCTCAGGCCGATGTCGTACTCATTCAGGATCTGGGTCACCAGCTCCTTGACCTGCATCTGGATGCTCTCCTTGCCGTCGGTGAGCACAGCGTCCACAGTGGAGGAGCCAACCACGTTTCGCACCTGGCTCTGGATCAGGTTCCGAAGGATGGTCACGGGATCGTTGGAGGAATACAGGTACTGCACCGGATCAGAAACCTTGTACTCCACGAAGAAGTCCACATTCACGATGTTGTAGTCGCCGGTAATCATGGAGCTTTCGTGGGTGTTGAACCGATCGTTATTGTCGTACCCCAGCTTGATCTGCTGGTAGACGTTTACGTCCACCTTCTCCACCTGCTGAATGCCCAGGGGCAGCTTGAAATGGACGCCGGCATCGGTGATGTCCGTCACCCTTCCAAAGGTGGTGACCACCGCCTGCTGCTTATCGTCCACGGTGTAGAAGCAGGTGCCGGCCAAAGCTAGCACAAACAGTACCAGAACCACAATCAGCACCCTGTGAAGCATACCCTTGAAGCTTGGCCTCTTTTTCGGAGTTTCCTGTTTTGGTGGCCAGGAATAGGTTCCGTTTTCTTCCATTTTCTTTCCTTCCTTTCTTGCATGGAAATGTTTATGCTTTATGATAACACGTCCGGTTTTCCCAGGTGTAACGAAAGTGTAAATCTTAAAGTTTGCTGAAGAACTCCCCTGCTTTTTCTTGCATTTTCTACGCGCGGCTCCAATTCCCCTCTTTACGAACAGAAAATTATGTTGTACAATAGAAAAATCCCAGAGAGAAAAAGGAGGCAGGGCCATGGCTTGCCTAAAGTGCGGACGAGATACGGAGGAAGGCACTGTGTTCTGTACAGGCTGTCTGCTCACCATGCAGAAATATCCTGTGCGTCCCGGAACCCCTGTGGCGCTGCCCACCCGGGAACGGGTCGTTCCCAAAAAGGCTCCGAAGCGCCGGGTGCTTTCCCCGGAGGATCAGCTGAAGACGCTGAAGAAGCGAAACCGCAATCTTTTTGCCCTATGGATTGCCACGGTTCTGGCCTTGGCCATTCTGGCTTTCATCGGCTGGCGCGGGATTTCTCGTCCCCAGCATCGCCCCGGGCAGAATTATACCGCCATCACGGCCGCCACGGCTGCTCCAACGGTTGAGACCAGCGTTCCCTCCGAAAGCTGATGTTTCACGTGAAACATCAAACAGCGGAGACGCAAAATGTTTCATGTGAAACAATTCTTTTTAGAGATACAGGAGAAGGAAATGGGTAAGATAATTGCAGTGGTCAATCAGAAGGGCGGCGTAGGCAAAACCACCACCGCTGTCAATCTGACGGCCGCTCTGACAGCTTTGGGCGTAAGGGTGCTGCTGTGCGACTTTGACCCCCAGGCCAACGCCACCTCCGGCATGGGTGTGGACAAGCGCCGGATCCGGCATTCCATCTATGATGTGGTCATCAGCGACGTACCGGTGAAGGATGCCGTTCTCCATACCGACTATGGGGACATTCTACCCTCCGGCGCGGATCTGGCGGGCGCGGCCGTGGAGCTTATGGATACGCCCCACCGGGAGGGCCAGCTGGAAAAGGCCCTGCACAGCATTCGGAGCGACTATGATGTAATTTTCATTGACTGCCCTCCGTCTCTGGAGCTGCTGACCCTGAACGGTCTGTGCGCCGCCGACGGAATTCTGGTTCCCGTCCAGTGCGAGTATTTCGCGTTGGAGGGTCTAAGCGACCTGATGGGCACCCTTCGCATGGTAAAGCGGCGGCTGAATCCCCGGCTGGAGATTTTCGGCGTGGCCCTTACCATGTTTGACGGCAGAACCAATTTCTCCGCCCAGGTTGCCCAGGAGGTGCGCCGGCACTTCCCGGGAAAGGTATTCGCCACGGTGATTCCCAGAAACATCCGCCTGGCGGAAGCACCCAGTCATGGTCTGCCCGTAACGGAATACGACCGCACCAGCCGCGGCGCGGCAGCCTACCGGGCCATGGCCGAGGAAATTCAGAAGAAACTATACTGACGCTGAGAAAGGAAGGATAGACTTGGCAGTAAAAAAAGGTCTCGGCAGAGGCCTGGGCGCCCTGATTGAGGACTACCCTCCGGAAGTCTCGGAGAAAAGTCCCTATCAGCTTCTGCCCATTTATAAGATTGAGCCGAATCCTGACCAGCCCCGGCAGGATTTTGACGAGGAGGAGCTGCAGGCTCTGGCGGATTCCATTTCCGTCCACGGGGTGATTCAGCCGCTGACTGTTCGGGAGACCGGCACCGGGTACTACCAGATCATCGCCGGAGAACGGCGCTGGCGGGCGGCCCGGCTGGCAAACCTGACCGACATTCCCGTTGTCATCATCGAGGCCGACGATAAGAAGGCCATGGAGCTTGCCCTGATCGAGAATTTACAGCGGCAGGATTTAAACCCGGTGGAAGAAGCGCTGGGCTACCGTTCTCTCATTGACGAATACGGTCTGACCCAGGAGGATGCCGCCGCCCGGGTGGGCAAATCCCGTCCCGCCGTGGCCAATGCCCTGCGGCTGCTGGGGCTGTGCCCGGAGGTGCTGGAGCAGCTGCGAAGCGGTCAGCTCAGCGCCGGACACGCCAGAGCGATTCTGACCCTGAAGGAGCCGAAAAAGCAGCAGGACGCCGCGAAGAAAATCATCGCCCTGAGTCTGTCCGTCCGTCAGGCGGAAACCCTGTGCAAGAACATGAGCAAGGAGCCTCTTCCAAAGGAGAAGGAAGTGTTCGCCGTGGACTATGTGGCAGAGTGCGAAAAAAACCTGAGCAAGCATCTGGGCCGGAAGGTGACCATTGTCAACGGCAAGCGGAAGGGCCGCTTTGAGCTGGAATTTTACGGTCAGGAGGACCTGCAGGCTCTGCTGGACGCGCTCATGACCATTCAAAAGTAAGGAGGGTTCCCTGTGAAAAAGAAGCTGTATAAATCCCGCACCGATAAAAAGATCGACGGCGTCTGCGGCGGTATCGCGGAATACTTTGACGTGGATTCCACCATTATCCGTCTGGCCTGGGTGATTTTCTCCCTCATGGGCGGCAGTGGTATTTTATGCTACTTTATCGCCATGCTGATTATGCCCACAAGACCGGATGGCACCATTGTAGACGCACAGTAAGTTTCAAATATCCAAAGGAGAGGTAATATATGCTAGACATCAAGAAAATCAAGGAAAATCCCAACGCCGTCAAGGCGGGACTGAAGGCCAAGGAAGTGGACTGCGACGCCACTGTTGACCGCATTGTGGAGCTGGACGTGCAGATCCGCGGACTGAAGACATCCTCCGAGGCCCGCACCGCCCAGAAGAACAAGCTGGCCAAGGAAAACGGCAAGCTGTTTGGCATGAAGAAAAAGGCGGAGAAGACCGGCGAGGATACCGCCGCTCTGGATGCCCAGATTGAGCAGAACAAGGCCGCCGCCATGGCTCTGGACGCCGAAAACGAGGCAGACACCAAGCGCTTAAAGGAACTGAACAGTGAGTACCGTCTCGCCATGCTGAGCCTGCCCAACCTGCCCGATCCCGATCTGCTTCCCGGCGGTAAGGAAAACAACCAGCCCCTGCGCTACATCGGGGAGAAGCACTCCTTTGACTTTGAACCCAAGCACCATGTAGACCTGTGCACCAGCTTAGGGCTTATCGACTACGAGCGGGGCGTCAAGCTGGCCGGCGCTGGCAACTGGATGTACACCGGCATGGGCGCGAGACTGGAGTGGGCGCTGCTTAACTACTTCATCGACACCCACATTGCCGACGGCTATGAAATGATTCTGCCCCCTCACATGCTGGATTACGCCTGCGGCGAGACCGCCGGTCAGTTCCCCAAGTTTGCCGACGAGGTGTTCAAGATCGCCAACCACCCCATCGAAGGCTCCACCTTCTACATGCTGCCCACCGCCGAAGCGGCTCTTGCCTCCGTGTACCGGGACGAGATTCTGACGGAGAAGGATCTGCCCAAAAAGTTCTTCGCCTACACCCCCTGCTTCCGCCGGGAGGCCGGTTCCCACCGGGCCGACGAACGGGGCATGGTTCGTGGCCATCAGTTCAACAAGGTAGAGATGTTCCAGTACACCACTCCCGAAGGCTCCGACGAGGCCTTTGAAGAGCTGGTGCATAAGGCGGAAAACCTGGTAGCCGGTCTGGGTCTCCACTTCCGCACCGTGAAGCTGGCCGCCGGGGACTGCTCCGCTTCCATGGCCCGGACCTACGACATTGAGATTCTGATTCCCTCCATGAACGGCTACAAGGAGGTCTCCTCTGTTAGTAACGCCCGGGATTATCAGGCCCGCCGTGGCAACATCCGCTACCGCCGGGCCGATGGCAAGCTGGACTTTGTCCACACCCTGAACGGCTCCGGCCTTGCCACCTCCCGGATCTTCCCCGCCATCGTGGAGCAGAATCAGAGAGCCGATGGCTCCGTGGTCATTCCTGAGGTGCTGAGAAAATACCTGGGCGGCCTGGAAGTCATCACCGCCAAAAAGTAACTTCAGGAGGATACATCTATGTCCAAGGAAATCAAAAAGCCCAAATGGTGGGATGAATTTATTGCCTTTGCCGTGAAGGGCAACGCAATGGCCCTGGCCGTTGGTACCATCATCGGCGCCGCCTTCTCCGGCATTACCAAGAGCCTGACCGACGACATCATTATGCCCATCGTCGCCATTTTCATGGGCGGTATTGATTTCTCCGAGCTGAAGATCGCTCTGCCCCGGCTGTTCGGTGAGCCTGTGGTGGACGAGGCCGGAAATGTGATCCTGAACACCCTGAACTATGGCAACTTCATCTCCGCCGTAATCAATTTTCTGATTCTTGCCTTGGTGGTCTTCTTCCTGGTGAAGGGCTTAAACAAGCTCAGCGAAGTGGGCAGGAAGAAGGAAGCGGCGGCAGAAGCGGAAGCGCCCGCCGAGCCTCCCGCGCCCAGTGCGGAGGAAGTGCTGCTGACTGAAATCCGGGATCTGCTGAAGGAGAAATAAAACCATGGGGCTGTCCAAGGGCGGCCCCATTTTCTCAGAAAAATCGTGATTTCTCATAAAAATGGTGAAAGCTATTTGACAAATACATAGAATCCCTTTATAATAAAAAAGTACGGGCATTTTGCCACGCGCGATTCCACCCAAAAGAAAAATTCTGAAAAGGACGGATCAGAACATGTATAAAATCGTTCGCAAGAAGGAACTCAATTCCTCCGTCACCCTGATGGACATTGAAGCTCCCTTCGTTGCCAAAAAGGCCAAGGCCGGTCAGTTCATCATCTTCCGCATCGACGAAATGGGCGAGCGTGTCCCTCTGACCATCGCCGGTTACGACCGGGAAAAGGGCACGGTCACCATCATCTTCCAGAAGGTGGGCTTCTCCACCAATGCCCTGGGCGCTCTCAACGAGGGCGACTACATCCATGACTTTGTGGGTCCTCTGGGCCGTCCCACCGATGTGGAGAATAAAAAGCGGGTCTGCGTGGTCGGCGGCGGCGTGGGCTGCGCCATTGCCCTGCCTGCTGCCAAGGCCTTCAAGGAGGCCGGGGCCATTGTTGACGTGATCATCGGCTTCCGTACCAAGGATATCGTCATTCTGGAGGACGAGTTCCGGGCCTGCTCCGATAACCTGTATCTCATGACCGACGACGGCTCCTACGGTGAAAAGGGCTTCGGCACGGTCAAGCTCCAGGCCCTGCTGGAGAGCGGCATTCAGTACGACGAGGTTCTGGCCATCGGCCCTGTGCCCATGATGAAGTTTGTCTGCAAGACCACCGAGCCCTTCGGCGTACACACCATGGTGTCCCTGAACCCCATTATGATCGACGGCACCGGCATGTGCGGTGGCTGCCGTGTCAGCGTGGGCGGCGAGACCAAATTTGCCTGCGTGGACGGTCCTGAGTTCGACGGCCACAAGGTGGACTTCGCCGAGCTCATGAGCCGGAACGGCACCTACGTTCCCAGAGAAAAAGAAGTTGCCGCGGACCATGTCTGCCGCATTGAGAACATGGGCAAGGCCCTGATCAAGTAAGGAGGAGAGAAAAATGGCTAACATGACTTTGACAAAAACTCCTATGCCTGAGCAGGACGCCAAGGTTCGTGCCCGGAACTTCCAGGAGGTCACCCTGGGTTACACCGAGGAGATGGCTGTGAACGAGGCCAATCGGTGCCTGGGCTGCAAGAACCCCAAGTGTGTAGAGGGCTGCCCCGTCAACGTCCGCATCCCCGAGTTTATCAAGAAGGTCCAGGAGCGGGACTTCAAGGCCGCTTATGAGGTCATCACCTCCACCAACGCCCTGCCCGCTCTGTCCGGCCGGGTATGTCCCCAGGAGACCCAGTGCGAAAGCAAGTGTGTCCGGGGCATCAAGGGCGAGCCTGTGGCTATTGGCCGTCTGGAACGGTTCGTTGCCGACTGGTATCGTGCCAATGTCAATGCCATGCCCGAGAAGGTGCCCTCCAACGGCATCCAGGTGGCCGTGGTTGGTTCCGGCCCTGCCGGTCTGACCTGCGCCAGCGACCTGGCCAAGAAGGGCTATGAGGTTTCCGTGTTTGAAGCCCTCCATACCGCCGGCGGCGTGCTGGTTTACGGCATCCCCGAGTTCCGTCTGCCCAAGGCCATTGTGGCCAATGAGGTCACCAAGCTGGAGGCCCAGGGCGTGAAGGTCATGACCAACATGGTCATCGGCCGGGTTCTGACCATTGACGAGCTGTTCGAGATGGGCTTCAAGGCCGTGTTCGTGGGCTCCGGCGCCGGTCTGCCCATGTTCATGAACATCCCCGGTGAGGCCCTCAAGGGCGTTATGTCCGCCAACGAGTACCTGACCCGTACCAACCTGATGAAGGCCTACAACCCCGATGCCGATACGCCTGTTATCAAGTCCAAGGCTGTGGCCGTGGTTGGCGGCGGCAATGTGGCTATGGACGCCGCCCGGTGCGCCATGCGTCTGGGTGCTGAAAATGTGTACATCGTCTACCGCCGTGGCGAGGCCGAAATGCCCGCTCGTCTGGAAGAGCAGCATCACGCCAAGGAAGAGGGCATCGAGTTCAAGACCCTGTGTAACCCCGTGGAGATCCTGGGCGACGAGAACGGCCGTGCCTGCGGCATCAAGTGCATCCGTATGGAGCTGGGCGAGCCTGACGCTTCCGGCCGCCGCCGTCCCATCGCCGTAGAGGGCAGCGAGTTTGTGCTGGATGTGGACACTGTCATCATGGCTCTGGGCACCTCTCCCAACCCCCTGATCCGCTCCACCACTCCCGGTCTGGACACCAACCGGAAGGGCTGCCTGATCGTGGACGAGAAGGAAATGACCACCCGGGAAGGCGTGTTCGCCGGCGGCGATGCCGTTACCGGTGCCGCTACCGTGATTCTGGCCATGGGCGCCGGTAAGAAGGGCGCCGAGGCCATTGACGAGTTCCTGAAGAAGTAAGCTTATATCCTGAAAGCGCCGCGCTGCAAGCGGCGCTTTCTTTATGCCTGCGCGTCAGGTAAGCAATGGCCTCACAAGAAGAAAAAACCAGAACTTTTTTTAATTTCCGGTGGAAACCAGAAGAAACTTATGCTACAATAAGTGCTGATAAAAATTTCTTTACGGAGGAAATCACATATGAGAGGAATCCCTTCCCTGATCACGGACATCCGCAAAAACGTCTTCACCGAAGTGGCCCGGATGGCCTACGCCGGCGGCGATTACACCCAGGCGGAAGATCTTCCCTACAAGATCGTCCCCGGCGACCAGCCTCTGCACCGGGAGTCCATTTTCCTGGAGCGGGCCATCGCCGGTGAGCGGGTGCGCCTGGCCATGGGCCTGGGCATCCGCCCCATTCAGACCCGCTCCCTCATGACCGAGGGCATGGACGCCGCCGCCGTGGCGGAGCAGTATTATGAGCCGCCTCTGGTCAATATCATCCCCTACGCCTGCCATGCCTGCCCCACCAACCAGTACCGGGTGACGGAGAACTGCCAGAACTGTCTGGCCGCCTCCTGTCAGCGGGTCTGCCCCAAGGGCGCCATCTCCTTTGTCAACGGCAAGAGCCAGATCGACCAAAATAAGTGCATCAAATGCGGCAAGTGCGCCGCCGCCTGTTCCTACAATGCCATCATCCACATGGAGCGCCCCTGCGCCGCCTCCTGCGGCATGGACGCCATCGGCTCTGACGAGCATGGCCGGGCGGTCATCAACCAGGACAAGTGCGTGGCCTGCGGCCAGTGCCTGGTGTCCTGCCCCTTTGGCGCCATTGTGGACAAGGGCCAGATCTTCCAGGTGATCCAGTCCATTCTCAAGGGCGACCAGGTGATTGCCATTGTGGCCCCTGCCTTTATCGGCCAGTTCAGCGGCCAGGTATCCCCCGGCAAATTTGTCGCCGGCATGAAGCAGCTGGGCTTTGACCGGGTGGTGGAAGTAGCCATCGGCGCGGATATGTGCACCATTGAGGAGGCCAAGGACTTCCTCCAGAAGGTGCCCAAGGAGCAGCCCTATATGGCTACCTCCTGCTGCCCCGCCTGGCATTCCATGATCGAAAAGCTGTTCCCCAAGGAAATGAAAAACATCTCCATGACCCTGACCCCCATGGTCTTCACCGCCCGATATCTGAAAAAGGAGTACCCCAACTGCAAGGTGGTCTTCGTCGGCCCCTGCGCCGCCAAAAAGCTGGAAGCCATCCGGGAGAACATCCGTTCCGATGTGGACTTCGTGCTGACCTTTGAAGAGCTGATGGGTATGTTCGAGGCCAAGGAAGTAAACTTTGACCAGATCGAGCCTCAGGACTACCTGAACGAGGGTACCGGTGCGGGCCGTGGCTTCGCCGTGTCCGGCGGTGTGGCCGGGGCCGTGGCGGATCTTATCAAAAAAGAGCATCCGGAGATGGAGCTGAAGATTGCCAACGCCGAAGGCCTCCGGGACTGCCGGAAGCTGATGATGATGGCAAAGGCCGGAAAGTACAACGGCTACCTGCTGGAGGGTATGGCCTGTCCCGGCGGCTGTGTAGCCGGCCCCGGCACCAACCTGCCTGTAGACAAGGCAGCAAAGTTCGTGGAAAAGTACAAGAAGGAAGCGAAGTACGCTTCTCCCCTGGAAAGTGCCTACCGGGAGGCCGGAGAAAACCTGGATTGATCCACAAAACAGTCCCCAATACAGCAAATTGCCGCCGGTTCCAAGGGAACCGGCGGCATTCTGAATTTTGGGAAACTGGATTTACCGCATTTCCTCAATGTGATAAATGTAGTCCAGGGTGGCAAGAGCCTGGATGATCTCGCTGTGGGACTTATATTTCTTCAGTTCCTTACTGCTCACGGAAATCATAACCGTATAGACGCTGAGGCCGGAACCAATGTAGGCGGAGTTGGACTCGATATCGTCAATGGACATGCCAAGACGGCGGATGGTGGTGACAAAGTCCTGAAGATTGCACTTGTTCTTCAGCTCCAAATGAATCTCAAAGTGATTGGAGCGGTTGGTCAGCCAAACCTCCACGGCGGGGAGATAGGTGAGAATACACATGAGGAAGAGGAAGGCCGTAAGCGTCAGGGTATAGAATCCGGCGCCAGCCGCAAGACCCAGAATACCACAGGCCCAAAGTCCAGCAGAGGTGGTCAGGCCCTTGATTTGATTCCGGGCATTGAACAAAACAGAGTTGCCGCTGAGCATGGCCTCACCGATAATGGCGGCGGCGGAGAGTACCGGGATTTCCAGCCGGGTCATTCGGGCCAGATACAGGTCCACCAGCATGGCGCTGGCAGAGGCCAGGGAGACCAGGATAAAGGTTCGCAGGCCCGCGGAGTGACGCTTATTGGAGCGTTCACAGCCAATCACCGCAGCCAGAATCACAGCCAGGCCAAGGCGAAGGAAGATGGAGGGCACCGTCAGGTCGGCGGCCCAGGTACCTAAATAAGATCCGATGGGATCGGCAAAGTTTGCAAACATGTGACTACCTCCCTATTTTCCATTTCCACGGTGACGACGCCCCAGAAGGGCGTATTGTTCCTCAGCCGCCTCCAAAAAGGCCTGCTCGTTGGGGCTCATCTCCCCGGTGTGGTCGGGAAGCTCCTTTTGAATGGCCTGGATCTGTTCAATCAGAAGATCAACGGCGTTCTTTCCAGGCTCCGGAGAAACCGGCGCGATCTCATCCAGGTTGTTGGAGTAGGATTTGCTGAGGTAGAGGGATACCTTCGCGCAGGCAGGGCCAATCAGCTCATAGAGAACGCTGGACGCCAGAATCACCGTTTCCAGCGCCTGGCCGGCTTCTCCACCCAGGGTTCTGGCGCCCAGAGCCGCCAGACCAATGGCCACACCTGCCTGAGGAATCAGGGCAAGACCCAGGTAATTTCGCACGTTGGGAGACTTGTGTACCAGGAAGCATCCCACAAACGCGCCCAGATATTTCCCCAGAATCCGCACCAGGAAATAAATAATGCCGATGACCAGCAGAGGCACCCCGGCCACTGCCGCTCCCATGTCCGTCAGGGCGCTGAGCCGGAAGTTCAGGCCGGAACGGACAAAGAAGATCAGCAGAATGGGCGGGTTAAAGTAATTGAGCTGCTTAAAAATCTTATCATCGTCGGTAATGTTGATGTAGACCGTTGCCATAGACATGCAGCCCAGCAGCGGCGACACGTCCAGCACAGTACACACACCGCAGAAAGCAAACAAAGTGGCCACAGAGATGATCAGCCGGTTATCGGTGGAGCGTCCCTTGGGCATGAGCAGCTTCATCAGAACACCGAATAGGCCGCCCAGAAGGAACACGCCGGTGTTTACCGCCAGAGGCTTTAGCACACTGGAAACATGGAAGCCGCCGGTAACCCCTGCCACAGCCACGGAAATGGCGATGCTGTAGGCAAGCAGGCCAACCACGTCATCCAGGGCCACCACCTGCAGCAGGGTGTCCACAAACTCACCCTTCGCTCCGGTCTGACGAATGGTCAGCATGGTAGAGGCAGGGGCCGTGGCAGCGGCCAGAGCGCTGAGAACAACGGAAAAGCCCAGTCCCACGCCCAAAATCCAGTAGGTAGCGATGAATACCAGGAAAGAAGCCATCAGACTTTCCAGCACGGTGATGGCAATCACCTTCCAGCCGCTTTTCTTCAGGGTCTCCACCCGGAAGAATTCACCGGTACTGAAGGCGATAAAGGCCAGGGCAATATCCGCCAGAAAGTCCGAACCCTCCACAAAGGAATCCGGAACCAGATGGAGGCAGTAGGGGCCAAGGAGGATGCCCGCCAGAATGTAGGCGGTAACATTGGGCAGTCGAAACCGTTTGGTGATCCGGGTCATGGCAAAGCCGGAGAAGAGGATCAGGGCAATAGAGATGATAATTTGCGCGGAAGCTGTGGCATGGGATAAAAAAGCGGGCATGGAATCCTTCCTTTCGCCGGAATCTGGGTTCCGGCCAAATATGATGATAAAAGCAGAGAAATGACCGTTAATTCTCCTGATATTCCCGAATCAATTCTTCAAACACCGGCAGGCTTCCCACAATCGTCTGGTAACTGACACAGTAGCAGATTCGGAAATACCCGGGACAGCCGAACCCGTCCCCAGGCACCACCAGCAGATCCCGTTCCTTGGCTCTCTGGGAGAATGCGTTGGCGTCTCCCCCAGGGGCTTTGATGAACAGGTAAAAGGCTCCGTCCGGCTTTGCCATTTCATAGCCCATTTTCCGCAGTCCTTCATACAGAGCCTTCCGGTTTCTGTCATAGCTCTTTAGGTCCGGCCGGAGATGGGTGCTCCGGGCAATGACCTTCTGCCACAGAGAGGGGGCGCACACATGGCCGCAGGCCCGGGCCGCTCCCGCAATGGCGGCGTACAGCTGTTCCTTGTCCTCCGCATCGCCGGAGACGTAAATATACCCGATCCGCTCACCCGGAAGGGACAGGGACTTGGAATAGGAATAGCAAATCAGCGTATTGGCGTATAGGCTGGGCACGAAGGGCACCTCCACCCCATAGCTTAGCTCCCGATAGGGTTCATCGGAAATCAGATAAATGGGATGGCCGAATTCCCGGCTCCTTTCTTCCAGAATCCGGCTCAGCCCCATCAGCGTCTCCCGGGTATAGACCACGCCGGAGGGGTTGTTGGGGGAGTTAATCAGCACCGCCTGGGTATGGGGATTCAATTCCCTCTCCACAGACGTCAAACGAATTTGAAAATCCGGCACATCCGGAGGCACCACCCGGAAGGTAAGCCCCGCCTCTTCCGCGAAGGGCTTGTATTCCGGGAAATAAGGAGCAATGGTCAGCACCTCTCCCCCGGGAACCGCCAGGGCACGGAATACCGCCACCAGCTCCGGCGCCGCTCCACAACCCAGAAAAAATTCCTCCGGCCGGGTAGCGACCCCATACCGGCTGTTCAAATCGTCAGAAATGGCCTTTCTTGTCTCATAATCGCCCACCGCGGTGGTATAGCCGTGGATCTTCAAAGAATCCGTGTCCGATAAAACAGCCCGGATGGCCTCGTCCACCTCCATGGGAGAGGGAATGGAAGGGTTTCCCAGAGAAAAGTCATAGACATGTTCCTCCCCCACAATGGCGGCCCGCTGACGGCCGTACTCAAACAAGTCCCGGATGCAGGATCGGTTCGCCCCAAGAGCATAGGCGTTGGGATTGATCATACTTCTTCCTTCTTTCTCTTACCGCTCGTAAAGCGGTTTCATCGGGTCATAGCCCTGGGGCTTGTACGCCACAGACCCAATGGGCTTTCCCTCAATGCCATACTTGGGATTGTATCCAAACAAGTTTACATAACAATGCAAATCATCCTTTTCCCGCTCCATTTCCTCCATCACCGCCACGGTGGCCAGCACATCGTCCACCGCCCGGTGAGAGTTGACCACCTTGCCCGCCAGGCCGTAGACCTCGATAGCGTTGCACAGCCGGTGGGGATAGCTGTGCCGGTCCTTGTACACGGTAAGCAGATCCAGCTTGTCCTTTCCCTTCAAAATGGCGGGGTCTCCGTCCCGAAGGAGCATATAGTACAAAAAGCTCAGATCAAAATGGGCGTTATAGGCAAGCAGCAGAGTGTTTCCTCCGATCAGCTCCCCAATGTCCCGACAGACCCGGGTTTTGGGAAGGCCCCGTTCCCGAAGATCCTGGGTGGAGATGCCGGTGAGCTGCTCGATTTTCGGCGGCACATAGCCTCCCGGGGATAGGGCTACCAGCTCGTCATATTCCCGCACCACTTTCGCCTCCCCTGCCACCTGCTCCACCACCACGGCGGCAAATTCGATGATCTCATCCCGGCTGCATTGGAGGCCCGTGGTTTCCGTATCGAACAAAACCAATCGGTCATATTGGGAAAACAGCTTGCTGAAGTTTGACATATCTCTTTCTCCTGTCTATTTTGTTTCTCTCAGTGCCATAGCCCGCTGGGCCTTGCTTTTTTCTTCCGGTTCCAAATGATACTGACGGGCAAGACCCTGGGCAAACCCTTTGGCCTTCTCTTCATCCCCGTCCTTCAGCTCCACTTCCAGTTCGGAGAAGGGCTGCTCCCTGCCACCCGCAAGGAAGCTCCCCTGATCCAGAGCCAGCTCCACACTGCACTGAGGCAATGTCACCCAGGCAGCCAGCCGCACAAACCGGGCAGCGCAGGTTTCTTTCAGTCCCCGCTCTGTGATCTCCTTCAATTCCATAGGTGCGCCAAGTTTACATAACTCCTCAACTACCTGCTCCGGGGGACACAGGCTCTCCCATTCCCCCCGGGTGCCGTCGGGCAGAGGTATTTTCATGGTGGTGACGGCACGTCCGTTTTCCAATCGGCTGCGAAGCATCCACCTTCTTTTTTGCAGCGCGCCGTCCGGCGTGTCAAAATAGGCGGTTTCCATGGTAATGGTCTGCCACCCGGAAAAAGCCTTTCGAATGGCGTCGAAGCAGGCTGCCGGACACCGGTATTTCCATTCCACTTCCCGTCCCATGGGCCGTTCCTCCTCTGTGAAGCTGAATTTACTACATTATACATCCTCCCCGGCAGGTATGCAAGAAACTTTCTGCCTCGTACCCATTGCGACGGAATATTTTTCTTCGCCGTGGTAGTATCAGCCTATCTTGAAGAAAGGCAGGGATGTACGAATGATGGTGTCCATGGAAACGTACTTACGGCGGAGGAAGCGGGATTTGCAAAAGCTTATCCTGGATCCCCGGATCCGGGGCGGAGGGATGCTTCTGGTCTGGGGCTGCTGCGGATTCCTGTTCAGCGCGGCCAGCATTCTGGGCTATCCTCAGCCCCTGGCTATGGGGCTGATCTGCGCCATGTCCGGCTGGCAGGCCGTTATGGCAGCTTTCGGCGCTATGATCGGCTATCCGGTGTTCTTTGGGCTGGCGGGCAATCAGGGGATCTGCTGGTCAGCCGCGGGAGGGCTGCTGGCAATCCTGCTGGGAAAGCGGGAGGAAAAGCAGACCATGCCCATGATCCTGCCCGCCCTGGCCGCGCTGCTCACCGCCGTTACCGGCATTGTCTTCCAGCTTCTTCTGGGAGATCAGACGCCGGTGGTCATTTTCCTTCTGCGAATTGCCGTAGCTTTTCTCACGGGAACCCTGTTCACCCAGGCGTTTTCCTACCGGGACGCCGTCACCGACTGGCTGGTAGGAGGCGCCGCGGTATTTGCCCTTGCCCAGGTTGCCCCAAAGCCATGGCTGAGCCTGGGTTTTCCCCTGGCGGGACTGCTGGCGGTAGGCGGTGCCTTTCCGGCGGCGGCACTGGCTGGTCTTGGATTGGACCTGGCCCAGGTGACAGCCTTGCCTATGACAGCAGTGATGAGCATTGCCTATTTCCTGCGGATGTTCCCTTTCGACAAGGCCTGGAAGAAATGCGCCTCGCCCGGAATTGCCTGTGCCGCGGCAATGGTTCTCTGCGGGATCCGGGATCCCACACCCCTGCCAGGGCTGGTGCTGGGAGGTATGGCGGGGTTACTTCTCCCGCCGCAAACGGCTCTCCATCACCGCCGGGGGGAGACGGGAGCCGCCCAGGTAAGACTGGAAATGGGCGCGGAGGTAATGGCGGAAACCTCCCGAATGCTGGCGGAGCTGGAGCCGCCGCCCATCGACGAATTCGCCTTATTGGAGAAGGTACGCTCCCGCGCCTGCGAAAGCTGTTCGGCCCGGCGCAGCTGCACCCAGAAGGATCTGCTCACCCGGGATTATCTTCAAAACCCTTTGGACGCCGACTGCCGGAAGCCCGGGCGGCTGATTCCCGAGCTGCACCGTGCCCAGGATCAGCTGCGGTATCTGAAAGCGGATCGTCAGCGGCAGCAGGAGTATCGTGGGGCGCTGATGGAGCAGTACCGTTTTTTCGGAGAGTATCTGCGTACCCTTGCGGACAGGCTGGCCCGCCGGGGGGAGGAACCGGAGGCGGAATACCGGATCCAGGTCTCCGCCCGTTCCCGGAGCAAGGAGCGGGCCAACGGAGACCGGTGTCTGGCCTTTTCCACACCTGGCTGCCGATATTACGTCCTCCTCTGCGACGGAATGGGAACCGGCTTGGGAGCGGCCCAGGAAGGGCTGACCGCGGCCCGGTATCTGCGGCAGATGCTGCTTTCCGGATTTCCCGCAAACCACGCTCTGCGCTCCTACAACAGCTTTCTTGCCCTGCGGGGCAGCGCGGGCGCTGTCACAATGGATCTGGCAGAGATCCGCCTGGACACGGGACAAGCAATCATCTATAAGTGGGGCGCCGCCCCATCCTGGGTGCTTACCCGGAAAGGGGCAGAAAAAATAGGGACAGCCACGCCTCCGCCCGGGATCTCTGTGACCGGGATCCGGGAAACGGTGGAGAAGCTGTCCCTGCGCTGTGGGGAGGTGCTGATTTTGCTCAGCGATGGCGTGGACGGAGAGGTAGCCCTGCGCCAGGCTGATTTGACTCCGGACTGGCCGCCTGGGGAGTTGGCGGCGAAGATTCTGGAGGGGGGCCGTGGGAAGGTTGAAGACGATGCCACCGCGGCGGTGATCCGCCTTCTTCCTACCGGCTTGCCTGTATCATAACACATCTTAAGAGCAAAAGCTGTCGAAACACAACATGTAGGAGAATAAATTGGAGAAAAATCACAAGATGTAGGCAGGGCTGGGATTTACCGCCTTTTCAGCCGGCGAAGAGGCGAAATTCGGCCCGGTACCTTTGGGTTAAACTGTCATGGCCTGGCTTCTCTGGATTGCGCTTAAGGATTGCCCGATATTGGGCCTCGCCGTTTGGTGATCACCTTTGAAATTTTTCTCCGCGGGGTTTTTGCTTTAGCCTCTATATGGGTACATATAAGGAAGCTGCCCTTATCAGGGTTCATTTATCCGTGGGGATGAGGTTCTCGGTGGGAGGATGACGGAATTAAATCGTCCTATTTCGCGCTTTATAGAGCAGCCAGGTCATCAGCTGGGCGCCAGAGCGAATTGTAAAAAGGTTAAAAAACCAGCATCCGTCAGAATGCTGGTTTTTCAACGGCATACGCCGCCGCTCTTTCTAGTTCCATAATCATAAAAAATCGGACACCCTGAAGGGGTGCCCGATTTTCTGGGGTGGATAATGGGACTCGAACCCACGATCTTCAGAGCCACAATCTGACGCCTTAGCCAACTAGGCCATATCCACCATATTCAGCTGCTGAATTCTTTAACAGGGTTTCCCACGCATTCACGCTCGAAACGTGGTTTTAACACGCCAGAAGGGATGGAACCTGATGTTGGAGTGCCCGGGTTTTCTGGAGCGTGTGGTACGCCAGAAGGGACTCGA
>DEUP01000042.1 GCA_002362625.1 Clostridiales bacterium UBA3259 | reverse complement strand
AAAGTCTGATTTTTCAGGCGTGCCAAAGTCCGCGGGACCCGTCGGCACGGCAGCGGTCTGAAGGACAGGAGGAACCGAAACCATGGAACTTTTGGAATATTTGCGCGTTCAGACGGACAGCGCGTACATTTCCGATCTGAGGGGCTGCACAAGGCTTTATTCCGTAAAAAACGCGCTTAACAATCTGGACATTCAGAAATACAGCTTAAAGGAATGGAACGACGCCGCGTCATACATCGCCGATAAGGCTCTGGCCTTCCTGGACGTGGAGGCGGCAGCGGACTATCTGAAAAATCTTTCAGGGGAACAGGAGGATAAACGGTCATGAGATACAAGGGCGCCCATACAAAGGCAATCGCTTTGATTCTTTGCTTTGTTATGCTGTTTTCTGCCATACCGACCATGGCTTTTGCCACAGGAGAGGATGGAGAAACCGGCGTGGAACAAAACGGGAATGCCTCTACTATTGAGGAGGACACGAATCAGAATGATGGGAAATCCCCTTCGGGCAGCGACCTGGGGAATACGAACACCCCGGATACTGGCAGCGACCTGGGGAATACGAATACCCCGGATACTGGCAGCGACCTGGGGAATACGAGCACCCCGGATACTGGCAGCGACCTGGGGAATACGAACACCCCGGACACTGGCAGCGACCTGGGGAATACGAGCACCCCGGATACTGGCAGTGACTTGGGGAATACGAACACCCCGGATACTGGCAGCGACTCGAATAATACGGATACCCCGGCTCCGGACAACCCGGTGGTTCCGGATCAGCCCCAGGAATCGGAAACGGTTTCCGTCACCGGCTGGAGCTGGCCTGAAGGTCACGGCCTGACCGAAGAGAACGGGCAGTGGAAGCTGTCTGTGACTGGCGGCGAGGGCCAGACGCCCACGGTGGATTCCCTGAAGCCGCTGCTTCCCACGCAGGTGCTTGCCAACCTGTCTGACGGCAGGGAAGAGACGCTTCCCCTTAGTTGGATGCTTTCTGATTTGCCGGAAGGTGGGTATCGCCTGGACGCTGTCTGGGAGGGGGATTATACCCTGAACGAGGGAATTGGAATGCCCTGCGTTATGCTCTCCCTGCCACAGCCGGAAGAACCCGAGGAGCCGGAACCGGTATCCATCACCGGCTGGTGCTGGAAGAACGGGGAGGAAACCCTCTCCGAATATAACGGGGAGTGGTACATGAACCTGCCTGCCAGGAACCTGGCGGGTATGACGGAGCAGGAGCAGAATGCTCTGCTGGAGGGCTTCGCGGGGCAGCTGCCCAAGAAGGTGCAGGCCGCGCTGTCAAACAATGAATCGGTGGAAATCAGCCTCACATGGCCCGCCCTCAACCTTACGAATGTCAGCGACGGGGAGATCCGCCGGTTTGACGCGGTTCTGGAAGGCGGGTATCCGCTGGGGGAGGATGTGCCGTCTCCCTGCGTTTTCTTCACCTTTGGCGAACAGGACAGCATCCGGGAATGGGCGTGGCATCTGACCCTGCCCGGCCCGAAGGAAGATTGGACGGAGGATAAGCTGACCGCCGAGCTGCCGAGGGAGCTGCGCGTTCCCGGGCAGGACGGCGGGGAGATCACCGTCGTGCTCAAATGGGGACGTTCCGCCCTCCAAAAAGAGGGGGAGACCCGGTTTGACGCGGCTGTGGACAGGGAGAAATCCCCGGAGAACACGCCTGATCAGACGCTGCTTCCCAGTGTTTTCTTCACCTTCACCGAGCCGGAGGTCAAGTGCATCACCGACTGGGAATGGGTGGAACGGGAAGGCTTTGAGGATTTGCTGACAGAGCTTGACGGACACTGGTTCCTCAGCCTGAATACCATGGATCAGCTGCTGAGCGGATCCCAGACAATGTCTGTCGATGATATGGGGGAACCGGATCCCGGCCAGTCCGAGGAAGAGGCCTGGGAGGAGAACCTGCGGGAGCTGAAGGCCGTGCTGACGGAAATGCTTCCCGCCGGGATCCACGGGACGTTGGAGGACGGGGAAGAAGCCGATGTGAGCATCGAATGGGATTTCTCCGGCCTGGAAGAAGATCCGGTGGTGATCAGCGGGTCGGAAGACCTTCAGAAGCTTGGCATGGCGGAGCTGCCCCAGGAGGCGGATTCCGATACCCAGGCGGGCGGTGAAGCCCAGTGGACCCTCTACCCCCTGACGGCCTCCGTGGAACAGGGATATCAGCTTGCGGAGGAGGCTCCTGAGCTGAAGGTATGGCTGGATGTCGGCGGCGTGCAGACGATGGCAACTTATCCCGGGAAAAGACGGGATCTTACTGCTGATGATAAGCTTGCGGATCATGTGGTGCGTGGCATCACACCGGCGGGTACAACCGTTAACCTGTTCGATTATGACCCCGGAATCATGGATTCCAAGGGGAGCGACGTCCTGCCAGATGGCGCGAAATTTGAGAAATACAGTAGCGGCATCAACAGCGACGCGCTGCTGCTCTTCGGCGGCAGTGCCATGCGGGAAGCGGGCTTCTGGAACCAGGGCTCCGGCGCCGGTCGCCCCTGGGGCAAGGACCACACGAATATGAAGGGCATTGTGAAGTCCACGCTGGTGGATGGTTATCCCTACATCAATCTGGAACACGCGCGTGACGAACTGGAAGGTGCAACCGGAACCGAGAGCGATGACAGGGATAACGGCATTTTAATGGATGTTGCCAACCTGAATCATGCGGAATATGAAAACGCCGGTGTGAATCAGGCCAGGGGCCTTTCTGAAAAGCTTTTAAATAGTCGGGGCCTGTATGTAAGCCCCGATGGTACGTTCAGCGGCAGCTGCGCGCGGGCTTCCCTGAGCTACCTGTTTAACCCGGGTGTATCAGCCAGAGGCAAAACACCCCATACAGACGTAAAGAACCTGTTCCAGGTAGATACCAACGGTTACTATTACTATGACGCCCGGAAAAACTTTGCGGAGTACAACAGTAGCAACAACAGCTTTACCCTCTACGACGGCCCCGCCGTATGGCGCACGGATGCCGGTTGGAACGAAACTACTCAGAAATTCGATGGCGACATGAGTCTGGGTAATTTCTTCCCGTTTGACAGCGCGTCAAAGGTTTTTGACAGCATTCAGACTGCGGACAAGAATGGGAACTCAACCAATATTCTCTCCAGCTCCGAGAGCATCACAAACGTGCATAACGCCGTTCTCGCGGATCACTACATGGGCATGACCATGGAAGTGAAATTCTCCCAGCCCGAGGACGGCAAGCTGAACATGGGTTCTGCCGGCAAGCAGCCTATGATCTTTCAGTTCTCCGGAGACGACGACGTCTGGGTTTTCATAGACGACGTGCTGGTGCTGGATCTGGGCGGCGTTCACAGCGAGCTGTATGGCACCATCAACTTCGATACAGGCGAGATTATCACCGGCCAGAGCTGGCGAACCGGCGGACTGCCTGACAATCCAGGCTTCGTGGAGAACGATGAGCGCTCCTCCCTTTATGAAAAGTTCGTAGCCGCATTGGGGCAGACTGAGGCGGACGCCCGGGGCTGGGCAACCAGCAGCAACGGCGCGACAATCTTCCGCACCGGCACCGAGCACACTTTGAAGCTGTTCTATCTGGAACGGGGCAACTACGATTCCAGCCTGCAGATGCGCTTTAACCTCCAGCCGCCCCTGTACCACAGTATTAAAAAGGTAGACCAGAACGGCGATCCGCTGCCGGGCGTGACCTTCGAGCTTTACGCGGCAGATCCCAAGAACGGCGACAGCCCCTATGCCGCCGACTACACCGAGGCGGGCGGGCCGCTGGCAAGGCTGACCACCGAAACAGACGGAAAGTCCGATTTCAAGAGAACGGATGGCTCACCCTTCAGCTTTACGGATCGGTATCACGCCAATGGCACCCTTTACTACATCCTGAAGGAAACCCGTACCGCCGGCGGCTATCGATCCCTGCCCAACAATATTGTGCTGCGGTATGATCCGGACGCCTCCATGCTGGTGGTGGCGAACCGCTATGAGACCGGCGCGTATGCCAGCTTCTTCTCCAACATCAACGAGACGGGCAACCTGACCTATGGCCAGTTCGACGAGGGCACCGGAAATATCGCGTCCAGCAATACACCGTTAGAGCAAATCAGTAAAAAGAACGGTATCATTGTCGCCGTACCCATGCTGTTTGAAAGCAGCAGCCAGAAGTGGAACTGTCTTTACGGCAGCAATACGGAGGGGTATGGAGCGGTTGTCCCGGCCGCCCGCACGGCTGAGGAGTGGCGCAGGGCGGTGCTCAAGGCCGCGCTGTATCAGGCCAGTGATGAGCGCTGGCCGGAGTGGCGGCTGACGTACAATCAGAACACGGGAAGACTGGAGGGCCTGCTGGAGGATCTTCCGGGCCGGTCGGATCGATACGCGCTTAACAACGTAAACGGCGACATGAAAATGGTCTACGGCGTCATTGAGCCAAGGGCCCTTGGGAAGCTGGGCATTACGGGAAGCACCTCCGCGGAGCTTTACGACGCGCTGGAACGCTATGTGTCCCAGAAAGTCGCGAGCAGCGCGTCTGCTGAGGCGGCGATCAACGGGATTGTAGACCAGCTGACTATCAGCGGCGATATCGGTGACCGCGATTTCTCCTTCCTGAATACCGACCAGTTCCAGCGGGAGTTCCGCTCCAGCATTTACATTCCCAACGAGCGCCGGGAACTGCGGGTGCAGAAGGTGGACGAGGACGGCAGGGGCATCAACGGCGTAGAGTTCACCCTGACCCATGTGGGAGACGGCACAGCCGTCACAGGCACCACCGCCACGGTAAACGGCCGGGACGGCATGCTGATTTTCAGACCCGACCAGCCGGCAGCGGACGGCTATGCCCAGGTGACCTGGGGAAACATAGGGGATCAGTATATCCTGAAGGAAACCAGCGTGCCGACGGGCTATGAGAAAAACGATACCGAGATCCCGGTGGTTGTGGGCATTTATTCGGTCTATGCCGACGCGGGCAGCAAGGATGATGGTGTCACCGTGATGGCCGGCGTTGGCAAGCTGATGCAGACCATGACGAAGTACGCGGCGGATGATATGGTCAACATCACCCTGCGGGACATCACCGCCATCGCACAGACCCAGGAGAGCGGGAAATTCGATCTGTACGGCTGGCAGGATGACCGGCTTGCGGGAACTCAGGTTCCCCGGAGCATGAATCTGCACTATGGCCTTAACGCGGTGGTGGACTACGGCCTCCACGATGAGGACGGCGGCAAGAATATCTATCCCTTCTTTACCACGGACGAGGGCTTCCTCCGGACCCGGGTGGAGCAGAATACAGACGCCCTGGAAAGCAATCTGTATGAAGGCAGCAACAACACCGCCAACTGGGACAATCTGCGGGGAAGACACCTGACCAGCCTGTTCAGTCTGCAGAATACCGTTGTCGTTACAAACAAAAAGACCGTCACGGAGAATAACGGTCGGCTGCGGATCAGCAAGGTCGTAACCGGGGAGAATCTGACCAACGAGGATTACACCCGGGGCTTTACCTTCACGGTGTCGCTGAAAAAGGCCGACGGCTCGCCGCTGGAAGGCGCGTACTATTATTACGGCGAGCAGCGCGCCGGTTACATCAGCGACGGAGGAACCCTTTTTCTGAGGCATCACGAGGCGCTGACCGTTCAGGGTCTTCCCGACGGCACGAAATGGCAGGTATCGGAGGCACCGAAGAGCGGTTGGACGGTATCCCCCATGTCCGGCGTCATTGCGGGGGAGATCAAGGGACTGGAAACCGTAAGCGCGTCCTTCACCAATTACAAGGGCGACATCCCCCGGGGAAGCCTGACCGTCACCAAAACCGTGGCGGGAAGTGCCGGGGATCAAGCCAGGGAGTTCCACTTCACCGTAACCCTGGACGACAAGTCCCTTTCCGGAACCTATGGGGAAATGACCTTTGCGAGCGGCAAGGCGGAGTTCACCCTGAAGCACGGCCAGAGCAAACGGGCATCCAACCTCCCGGTTGATACTGCCTATACGGTTGTGGAGGCCGAGGCTAACCAGGATGGCTATACCACCACGTCCACCGGCGAAACCGGGAAGATCACCACCGCGGGTAAGACTGCAGCCTTTACGAACACAAAGAACAGCATTACGATACCAAAAACCGGCAAGCTCACTGTCACCAAAACCGTTACCGGCTTAAACGCCGATAAGAATAAGGCCTTCACCTTCGTGGTCACCCTCAGCGACAAGAGCGTCAACGGTAAATACGGCGAAATGACCTTTGTGGATGGCCGGGCGGAGTTCACCCTGAAGCATGGGGAGAGAAAGACCGCCGAGGGCCTTCCCGCGGGTGTGGAGTACACCGTCAAGGAAGGGGACAACGAGGGCTACACCGTAAGGAAAACCGGTGATACCGGCGAAATCCGGGAGGACAAAACCGCCTATGCCCGGTTTACCAACCGGAAAACCAACCGGGACTCCGGACCCAGAACCGGCGACGAAACCAGGCTGGGGCTTTGGGTTGGCTTAACCGCCCTGTGCTTCCTGGGTGCGGTGGCTGCCCTGGTAATCAGCAAAAGGAAAAAGGGCAGATACAGCAAATAGCCGCGGCCCCACCGGCGCTGTGCCTGACGGCAAGCTCCCATTCCGGCCCTGGCCGTTACTGCCATGGCTGACAGTGCTTTGATGAAAAAAGCGCGTTAACACCCGATAACTCCCTCACCGAGAGTTATATATTCCAAGCAAAGGAATGGGGCGGACTTCCCCTCCGCCCCATTCCAACTTAAAATTTGAATTCTTTCTATCAGCAGCCGGCTCATTTGAGCCGGTATTTTTCTATAACGCCGAGACATCGCAAAGGCCGGCAGCAAAAAATCTCCGGCGCAAGCGTACCGGAGATCTATGGTTCCAGATTTTCTTCTTCAAACAAGGTCGAATCGAAGAAGGTGGTAAGGTCAATTTGTAATCCCTGACACAGTTCGTGAAGGATTCGCAGCTTCATGGAATCATACTGGCAATTTAACAGATTCCCGATGGTGGACTTTGGCACACCGCTTCTCATAGAAAGCTGATACCCAGTCATATTCCGCTGTGTCAAGAGTTGCTGAAGCCGCTCACTGACTGCCTGATTCAGTTTCATGCCGCCACCACCCTTGCCTCAATGTTATGCTTATTATAGGCGCGGGGTAATAAAAAATAGTCCATGCACCTGTACTAATCACACTTTTTATGATAACATCAATAGTACAGGTAGGTGGACTATATGAAAGCATGCACTTTTTTCGGACACAAGGACTGTCCTTCGACAATCATTCCTCTATTGGAAGCAGTCATTATGGAATTAATAAATGACCATAATGTTGAAATGTTTTATGTTGGAAACCAGGGACAATTCGATGCGTATGTACGCCGTGTGCTGCGTAAAATCACAGCAAGGTATTCCCATATTTCCTACGCCGTTGTTCTGGCATACATGCCTCACGGTGAACTGGACGATTTTACAGATACAATGCTTCCAGAAGGAATTGAAAAGGTTCATCCACGTTATGCAATTTCGTGGAGAAACAGATGGATGATTCGCCGGGCAGATTATGTAGTTGCATATATTACCCACTCTTGGGGCGGAGCGGCACAGTGGGTGAAAGCAGCCAAAAGTCAGCACAGGCAGGTAATCTCTCTGGTGAATCCCGAGAAGAACTGTGGAGATTCTTCTGCTGCTTTGGATATGTAAGGAAAATAGTATCCTTATACGAATACGATCGATATCTCCATTTTGCCTGCATTATAGAAACTCATCACAGTCTAATC
>DEUP01000016.1:12827-23947 GCA_002362625.1 Clostridiales bacterium UBA3259 | reverse complement strand
GAAGAACCGTATCAATCATCTTAGTGATACACTTTTGCTACACTTTTGACCTACCGCCCGGACGCTCCTATCGGCCCCCATTTCCAGATAGACGTTGAACGCCTCAAACGCTTTCGCACTCTCGCCCTCTTGACGCTCCCACGGCTTGGTGTCGCTACGTCTTGGCATTTCGTCTACCCTCCTTTGCAGGGCCGGTATTCATGCGTATTTGACAGGTTTCTCCACTTCAACGGTTTCGCCGTAGAAACAGCATCCGCAGTAATACCAGCGCCCAGCTCGGCGGGCAAAGGTGATGTAGGTCGATTTCCAGCGGTCGGACTTCGCATCGTAACGAATATCGTAAGCCTCGCCGCTCTGTACCAGGTTTCCCCGGCAGATGGTGGGCGGAACGCAACCGACAAACTCATCCACGATGTCGTCTTCCACGGGGTCGCCCGGTCTGGCAAAACTGGTAAAGTCACCGGCGGCGCTCCAATCCGCCATTGTCAGGATTTTGCGCTCGGCCTCTCCGGTGGCCTTGCAGTCGCAGGGTTCGCCGGGGTCGAGGTTGCACCCGCAGTCCGGGCAAGTGTATTTCCACTGCATGGTTTTCTGTCCTTTCTCTTGATTTTTGATGTCCATTCCCTGAGTTTCCACCCCGCCATAAAGACCACCGCGAGGTAGAACGGAATAGCGATTTCTCCGCCGCAACCGCCCGCCCTTGTCTGGATAATGTCAAGCATCAGCAGAAGCATCCGGGCGGTTGCCATAGCGGCCAGACACAGGAGGGAGAGCCGCCCGTAGGCGTTACCGGCTTGCCGCTTTTTCATCCTCCGCTCCCTCCTATACGGCCCGCCGTCGCGGTTGGAGTTCGGCCTCCAGGCCCAGGCGCTCGGTGAAATACCGCTTGCTCACGCGCCCATCGAACACCATTTTGCCTTGCTCGGCCAGTTCCTTGTTGAGCTCGGAAATGATTTTGTAGCTCTTGCTCCTGGAAAAGCCCAGCAGTTGCATCACGTCATCCACGAAATAGAACATATCGTGGACGCCTTTCACCTTCGCCACGCTCACGCCTCCTTCTGGTAGTTCTGCATATACTCGCGGACAACGGGGATGAGGTCGTGACCGGCACACCGCCCGGTGGTGGTTTCTACCAGCGTCGTATACTTAACGCCCGCCTCTTTCGCCAGTTCCTTGATTGTCATTCCAGACTGAGCCGTGAACACGCGAACTTCAATCCCAAAGTCCGTCTTGGGCATCCGTCTTTTCATGGCCTTTTCCGCCTCCTTTACCTTGTTTGTTTGGCTTGTTTTTCCGGTTGCGATGTGGTATAATTACCATGTGTCCCTATGCGGAATGAACGTAAAGTGACCGTCCACGGGGTCGCAGGGTTCGCCGTCAAAGGCGTTAAACTGCTTGGTACAGATGTCCGGCTCACTGTCTTTTCGCGGGTCAGTGTCCACATAGAGCGTCCCATCCGGGGCCTCATAGACCGGGCGGCTCCAGCTATCGCGGCCCCGGTAGATGACGGTGTAGTGGTTGCAGGAATGGGGCAGGTAGCCGATGCCTACCGCTTTCTGGAGGTCGCCGGTCAGGTTGCCGTAGACGTTTTCGCCGTTCGGTGTCAAGAGCCCCACGGCGTCACTGTCCCTCACGCTCCAGTAGGTGACGGGGGCCGCCTCGCATACGGCGGGCCCCGCCATGGTCTGGATGCGGATAATCTCGCGGCCACAATGCTTGCATTTCATGTTTCAGCCCTCCAATGCCGCGAGCTCGCGTCCGCCGCTCAGTCTGGTAGACGGGTCAAACTTCGTCCCGTCCTGGTAGCCCTTGGCCCGATACCCGGCGAGATACCCCTCGTTCTGCACCTTGCCAAACTGAGAGGGCTTGCCCATGTCGGCCATAGACTGTGTGACCTGCTGGGGGACTTTGAGGACAAGGGCCCATTCCTGGTGCTCTTTCTCCTGCTCCGTGAATGCGGCCTTGACGCCGCTGACAAATCCCCACCCGTAGGCGTTGCACCGTTTCCGGTAGGCTCCCGGCTCATCCCAGGAGTTGCGCTCGATGTCCCGCTTGAGGACAGACATCACGCAGTCGTAGGCGTAGAGGAACACGCGCTTGCAGATTTCAAAGTCATCCTCCAGGCCGACAAAGCCGATGGTGTTCACCTTGCGCCCGGTGTAGCGGTTCCGATAGGAGCAACAGCAGTAGTGCTCCGCGATAACGGCGGACAGGGAAACGGCCCAGGGGTTCGTCATCGCCGTACACTCGACGCCCACCAGCTCGCGGATGACGCGGACGTTCTCGGACTGCTTACAGTCCTCCGGGCGGAGTTTGTGCTTGGCCATAAGCTCGCGGGCCTTGAGCAACGCGGCTTTCGCCTCGGCCTCGCTGGGGTTGTTGCTGGCGAGGGCCAGCAGGTGAGCGATTTTCTCATTGATGGTAGATGCAGTTGCCATGGTTAGTTACCTCCAATCTGGTATTTGCCCGCCGTAGCCAGCCTTGATGTGAGCATCCAGGACGGCAACGGCCTCCGGCTCAAGTATGTAGCGGCTCTTGTCGGTGATGATGGCTCTGAGTTCCGCGATGGTGGCCGCCGGGTGTTCTTCATGGACGGCGGCCAGAAAGTCGCTTGTGGCCTTGGTGGAACCGGCTACCCGGCTCTTGCGGCCAGGGACGCGATATTCAACGTCCTTGTGGTTCTTGGGGTATTTAGGCATCGGCGCCGCTCCCTTGGATGACCTTGATTTTCCGCTGTCTGAACCACTCCGGTTCAACGTAGGTCAGGGTGTTGGTGTCCAGGTTCAACAGGCGGATTTCCCCGCCCCGGCTGACCTCCACGCCTATCATCCGGTAGGTGTACGTCCGGCCCAGCTTGTCGGTCGCGGTAAACCGCGTGTTGGTGAAAAGAACGATTTGTCCCATGTTCTTGCCTCCTTTCGCGGGGCCGGGGCTTTAAGCCCCGGCGTGTGCCTCGCAGGTGTACCCGCTGACGCGGCCCGCCAGCAGTTTGTTATAGTCCGCAAACTCCAGGTGGCTACGGTGCTCTCTGACCGCCGCCTTGAACTCCTCGCTGTCCGGGTTATCCGCATACTTGACAATCCGCTCGGCGGCCTCAGCGGCCTTGTGCTCGGCATCCTCGGCTCTCTCGCAGAGCGTTACCTCCAGTTCCTCCAAGCCCTCGGTCGCCTTACGGACCCTCTCCAGCGAGTGCCGGAGCTCCTGAACCTCCCCGATTTCGCCACGGTGCTTTTCCTTGGACTTCTCCAGATTTTCCGCCAGCTCGTTGACCTTGTCCCTCAGCCTCTCAACCTCCCGCTCGGCGCACTCCAGGCGGCCCTTCATGCTGTCCGCAAAGTCGTTTTCGATGTTCTGCTCCGCAATCTCGAAACAGCCCTCAAAAGCGGTGGCGAGGTAGCTCTGTTCTCCCAGGTCGGCGACCATCTGGCGGATGGCCTCTAAGGTGTCCCGCTCATTCCGCTTGGTAGCCATGGCTTTGTCGCTCACCAGCTCCACGCTCTCAATGACGACGCGGCCCATGTCCGTTTCCTTGGCGACCTCCCGGAAATACTTCTTGGCGGCGGCCTCGGTGATGTCGGTGATGAGGCGGTAGCCCTCAGATTCGCCGCTGTAAGTGATTTTGTATTCTTTCATGGTTAGTTATCCTTTCTGCCGGTGTCCGGCCCCGTTTTGGGTTTTACCTTATTTCTTTGGCTTGATTATATTATACCACATTTGGGGGCTATGTCAAGCATTTGGGAGCGAACAAATGAAGAAATTTTTACCTTGTTTTTTGTATATTCTGCATACCATTTGGGGGTGTATATATGACGATTTGCGAACGCCTTTTTGATGAGCTGGATAGCCGCAATCTCACGGCTTATGGGCTTTGCCAGACGCTCGGCATAAACACAACGACGACATCAAACTGGAAACAGCGGGGGACTGACCCCCCAGCGAAATATATAGTCCCCATTTGTGAATATCTCGGATGTTCGCTTGAGTATCTTCTCACCGGGCAGGACGGTGCCACGGAAACAAGAAAAGCGCCCTCCCCCGGATTGTCCAGGAGAGGGCAGGAACTATTGAGCTATTTTGAACAGCTCGGAGAATATGAACAGGGGGTTGTGCTCGGTGAGGCTCGCGGCCTCTTGCTCGCCGCTGGCGGCGCCGGGGAAAAAGCCACAGGCTGAACCAGCATACCACCAGCAGGGCCCGCGTCATCCGGCGCGTCGGGAATATTGTCTACGTCGATTTTGGCTACAACGGAAAAGAGGGATAACCAATGCGAAAAATCAGCGCCCAGGCGGAGGAGAGAATATCCTCCGGCATCCAGAAGTTCCAGCCCATACTACGGGCGGCCCAGCTTGCGAACAAGAACGAGAGCGACACCGTGACGATTATCACGGATATGCTCTGTGAGGTCTTCGGCTATGACAAGTATAACCAGCTCACGTCTGAGCTCTCCATCAAGCGGACATTCTGTGACCTGGCGGTGCGTCTGGATGGACAGCTCCGCTTGCTGATTGAGTGCAAGGCCATAGGGGTAGACCTTCGGGAAGAACACGTCATGCAAGCCACAAACTACGCCGCGAACACCGGCGTTGACTATGTGGTGCTGACTAATGGCGCAATCTGGCAGGTCTACCAGGTGCTTTTTGAAAAGCCGGTGGAGCGCGTGCTTCTCTCGCAGTTTGATTTCTGCGAACTGAGCGCGAACCAGCCAGCGGACTATGACACCCTCTGGCCGCTCTGCGTCGAGGCGTTTACCGCCGCCGGAAACGCGGCGATGGAGGCCCTGGCGGACAAGCGGCAATCTCAAAGTCTGAGCCCCTACATCGTCGGGCGGGTGCTCTTGAATGACTGGATGCTCAAAACCATTCGCGGCTCCCTCCAGCGGCATTTCCCGGCCATCAAGACCAGCAACGACGAAATAGCCGCCGTACTGCGGGGCGAGGTCTTCCGGCCTGAAATCGTGGAGGGCCCCAGCGCCGATGAGGCTGACCGCATCGTTACCGCCGCGAATGAGGCCATGAAAGAGCGGCAAGCCCACCACAAATAGCTGTGGAAAACTCTGTGGAAACAGTGTTGGAAACCGCGAGCTTTCAACGGCGCTCAAAAAATAGGGTTAAAAAAATACACCCTTTCCCGAAAATAGGGTTAAAATTTTACACCCTATTCCGGCAGTTAGGGTTAAAAAAATACAGTGAAAAAAATACACCCATATAAAGACGTATAGTGTATATAGACGTTCTTATAAGACTATTCTTCTTCTTGTTCTCCTTCGCGCGCGCGTGCGCGTAAAGAGCGAGCATTAGGTTTTGGAGGAGTTTTCCACAATGAGCGGTTTTTGCGAGTGTCTGGACTGCGGCGAGATGTTCAACCGCGCCGACCTGGTAGCAGGGTTGTGCCCTGAGTGTACCAGACGGCGGATAGCGTATCTGGCCGCATTCCGGCAGGACTACCAGGAGGCCCTTGACAGGGGCGACATAGCGGCGTCCGTCAGGATAGCCGGTCTGATTAAGGACTATGAACAGGCAGAGGCCACCAGGGCAAAGATGCTTTCAGACGAGCAGAACGGGGCCGAAAAATAGGGTTAAAAAAATACACCCTTTTTTCTGCGGCGTTTCTGGCCCCTCTGGCGCGTTTTGCGCCTTGGTGGTAAAAAGATATTCCGAGAGGGCTACGGGCCCGCCCTGCGCCGTTCTGGCGTGGCTGTGGCCCATTTTTGAAGACATGAGGGGAGGCGTGTTGCAATTCCAGCATACAAAGACAAAAGCCGGGGGACGTGGTACGCCTCGTTTTACTATACCGACTGGCAGGGCCACCGCAAGCTAAAAAAGAAACGGGGGTTTGAGCGGCAAAAGGACGCAAAAGCGTATGAGGAGGAATTTCTCAGGACGCGGGCCCGGAGCTGTGAAATGACCTTTGGCTCCATGACTGAGCTATACCTTGCCGACATGGAGAACCGGCTCAAGGCTACCACGATGCAGAACAAGCGGTATCTCATCGAACACCGGCTTCTTCCGTTCTTCCGCGACCTGTCCCTGGCAGACATCACCCCGGCGCACATTCGGAAATGGCAAGCGTCCCTGTTGGCCGACGGGGTAGCGCCCACCTACGCAAAGACGATAAATAATCAGCTATCGGCCATTTTCAACTATGCCGTGAAATACTACGGCCTCCAGAACAACCCGGCCCGGATAGCTGGGAGCGTCGGGAAAAAGAACGCGGACGAAATGAAGTTCTGGACAGTGGAGCAGTTCAGCGCGGTAGTCCAGAATGTCCCGAAACTGCCGGGGCGTGTGGGCCTGTCGGTGCTGTTCTGGACAGGTCTTCGGATAGGCGAGCTTTTGGCGCTGACACCGGCGGACATAGACCTTGAGGCCCACACGCTGACGGTCAATAAGAACTTCCAGCGCGTGGACGGTCACGACATCATCCAGGAACCGAAAACGAAAAAGAGCCGCCGGGTAATCCCCATCCCCTCCAAACTCTGCGATGAGCTCCGCGCCTACATGGGGACATTCTATGACCTCCAGCCAGACGACAGGCTTTTTCCGTTTGGGAAAAGCTACTTCCACCGGCAGATGCAAAAGGGGTGTGACGCCGCCGAAATGGAGAAGATACGCCTCCATGACCTCCGGCACTCTCACGCCGCCCTGCTTATCAAGCTGGGCACTCCTATTTTGCTCCTGAGTGAGCGCCTGGGCCATGAGGACGTGCAGACCACCCTACGGACATACGGACACCTATACCCTTCCGCAACGGATGAGGCGGTCAAAAAACTGGATGATTTGATGCCTTAATGCCATTTTAATGCCACGGCAAAAAGAAAAAGCCCCGCAAGCCCTGTTATATCAAAGCTTGCGGGGCTTTTGAAGATTATTCCCACTCAATCGTTCCGATCGGCTTCGGGGTCAGATCCATCAAAACCCGGTTGATTCCATCCACCTCATGGGTGATCCGATCGGTGATGTGGTGCAGCAGGGAATAGGGGACCTCTTCGATGGTGGCGGTCATGGCATCCTTGGTATTGACCGCGCGGATAATGGCAGGCCAGCCCTCATAGCGCTTGCCGTCCTTAACACCTACGCTCTTCATATCCGGCACGGCAATGAAATACTGCCAAACCTTGCCCGCCAGGCCGTTCTTGTCAAACTCCTCACGGAGAATGGCGTCGGCTTCCCGCAGGGCGTTGAGGCGATCCCGGGTGATGGCTCCCAGGCAGCGGACACCCAGACCGGGGCCGGGGAAGGGCTGACGATAGACCATGCCATGGGGGAGCCCCAGAGCCTCGCCTACCACACGAACCTCGTCCTTAAACAGCAGCTTCACAGGCTCTACCAGCTCAAACTTCATGCCCTCAGGCAGGCCGCCTACGTTGTGGTGGGCCTTTACGCCGTGGGATTCCAGAATGTCGGGGTAAATGGTGCCCTGGGCCAGGAAATCAATGCCCTCCAGCTTCTTCGCCTCGTCGTTGAATACCTCGATGAATTCCTTGCCGATGATCTTCCGTTTGGTCTCGGGATCGGAAACACCGGCCAGCTTATCCAGGAAACGGTCAACCGCGTCAACATAAATCAGGTTGGCGTCCATTTCATCACGGAACACGCGAACCACCTGCTCAGGCTCGCCCTTGCGCAGCAGACCATGGTTAACGTGAACACACACCAGCTGCTTGCCAATGGCCTTAATCAGCAAAGCCGCGACAACGCTGGAATCCACGCCGCCGGACAGGGCCAGCAGAACCTTTTTGTCGCCAACCTGAGCGCGAACCGCGGCGATCTGCTCGTCGATGAACTTCTGAGCCAGCTCCGGGGTGGTGATGCGTTCCATGGATTCGGGACGGACATCATTAGACATTGTAAATACCCTCCAATTCAAAAAATCAGGATGATTAGTTGCTTGAATGGAGATATTATAATTCTATTTTTTCTCCAAATCAAGGCCTCTTTTTCCCTGCGCTAAAATTTGTCGTAGTAACAATAATCCTGGAAAAATTCCCGGGTATTTTGTTGCAAAATGGCTGAGATATGGTATAATATTTCCTATCAAAAAGGGGAGGGCGGCGCACATGGCGTATAAACGGATCTTAACCATTCAGGATATCTCCTGCGTAGGGCAGTGTTCCATGACAGTCGCGCTTCCCATCCTGTCCGCCTGCGGGCATGAGACCTGCATCCTGCCGACGGCGCTGCTGTCCACCCATACCGGCGGGTTCGGTAAGCCCACTGTGGTGCATTTTGACGGGGCGCTTCCAAATATCCTGCGCCATTGGAACAGCTGCGGAATCCGCTTTGACGCAATTCTGGTGGGATATTTGGGAAGCCTCCAGGCCATAAAAACAGCGAGTGAGATCATAGATGGGCTTCTGACTCCCGGCGGGAGGGCTATTGTGGATCCCGCTATGGGGGATAACGGGAAACTGTACGCGGGATTTGATATGGCTTATGTCCGGGAGATGAAAAAGTTGTGCGAAAAGGCGGATGTGATTCTGCCCAATATTACGGAGGCGGCCTTGCTTTCCGGCAATCCTTATGAGAAAGAAATGAATGAATGTTATGTTAATAAATTGCTGGAGGATTTGCCGGAATCCCGGATCATTCTGACCAGCGTGGGATATCGCGGGGATCAGACGGGTGTTATGCTGAAGACGGGGGACACCCGGAGACATTTTTCCCATGAAAGGATCGACAAAAGCTGTTACGGCACGGGAGACATCTTCGCCGCCTGCTTCACCGGTGCGTGGATGCAGGGAAAATCTATGGAAAAATCTGTGGAAATTGCCCTGGATTTTACCAGAAAATCCATAGAAAACACGGTGAAATGTTCGCAGAATTGGTACGGTGTAAGATTTGAGACGATTTTGCCGGAGTTGTCGGCGAGCCTGAAATAGGAAGGACATAAACAATGGAGCCGCTCTGTACTTTGTACAGAGCGGTTTTTTCACGCCTTGGGAAAATTTTCCAGAAAATAAATTGAAATTGCCTCTTCCATTTTTCGACACTTTCCGATATAATATTATGTAAACAAGAAATATGTAAACGAAAGTGCGGGAATATCATGGGGGAGCAGAAAATCAGTCAGCTTAAGCCGAAACGCAGCATCAGCAGAGCGCGGAAAAAAAGATGGGCCGTGGTGATAATTTGCATGACAGGGCTTGTGCTTTTGTGGGTCTTTTCCTTCGAGTTGTCAATTATACCGGAAGGAAAATCCAGCATAAATTTGGAATATGGGAGCAGATATGAGGAACGCGGCGCTTCCGTGTACCTTCGGGGCAGACGTTTTCTTAAGAATGGTATCCCACTGCCCTTCCTGAAGCCCGCGTGCAGTACCGATCTGAATACAGGAGAGCTGGGCCGTTATACGATTTCCTATTCTGTTTCCTTCCTGGGAAAAAAGGCGGCTGCCCAGCGGCAGGTCTGTGTGATTGATACTGTCTGCCCGGAAATTTCCTTTTCCAGAGGCTGGGGCGCCAATCATGTGGATATCCTGTATGGCATTACGGCTACAGATAACTATGATGGGGATATTACGGACAGGGTTACATATACAAGAACCAACGGCTGGGTTACGTATTCGGTGATGGATTCCTCCGGGAATCCCACCTATATTGTCCGGGAGCTTCCCGCCGGGGCAGAGGCGCCTCCGGAAATATCTCTGGAAGGGGACAATCCCCTGATTATGACGGTGGGAAGAACCTTTGAGGAGCCGGGCTTTACAGCAAGGGATAGCCAGGGACAGGATTTGTCGAAGTATGTCAGCATAGAAGGGGAGGTGGATTGGCTGACCCCGGGTACATACTCCCTGATCTATCGGGTGTCTGACAGCTTTGAGAATACCGTCAGCGTTACCCGGGAAGTGACGGTGGAGGCAGTGCCCAGGCCTCAGGTGCAGTGGCCTGAGGAAAAGACGGTGTACCTGACCTTTGACGACGGCCCGGGCCCCTACACGGAAAAGCTTTTGGAGGTGCTGTCCAGGTATGACGCCAAGGCGACCTTCTTTGTTACGGATTCCGGCAGCGGAGAGCTGATGCAGGACATTGTTCGCGGCGGCCACAGCATCGGCATCCATACGGTAAGCCACAATTATTCTTATGTTTATTCCAGCCCGGAGGCGTATTTTAACGATCTGTACACCATGCAGAATGTGATTTATGAGAATACAGGGGTTATGACAACCTTGCTTCGGTTTCCGGGAGGCAGCTCCAATATGGTCAGCGTGGACAGCAGTCCGGGTATTATGACAATACTGACGGAGGCGGTGCAGGACGCGGGATTCCAGTATTTTGACTGGAACGTGGACAGCGACGACGCCGGCGACGCAAATACGGCGGAGGCCGTATCCCGGAATGTGATAGACGGAATCCGTCAGCAGGGGACGTCCATTGTGCTGCAGCACGACATCCACAACTGTAGTGTGGAAGCGGTGGAAACCATCCTGAAATGGGGTCAGGAAAACGGGTATACCTTCCGGGCGCTGACCCAGCGAAGCCCCGGCTTCCATCACACAGTGAAAAATTGATTCGACTTAAGGCAGCTCCCATTATGCGGCGCTGTCAAAAATCCCGGATGTAAAGCCATCCGGGATTTTGTACTTTCTTTTTTGGAAAGATATGCTATAATCAATTCATAAAGTGTCGGCGGCGGAACTGTGCCGCAATTTAGACAGATTGGATGGATACATATGAAAGTTACCCTACAGGAGCTGACCAAAATCTTCCCCAGCCGGGATAAAAAAGCAGGCAGGGAAGTCCATGCGGTGGATCACTTCGATCTGGAGATCCCGGACGGAAAGCTGATTGGTCTGCTTGGCCCTTCGGGATGCGGTAAAAGCACCATGCTGTATATGATTGCGGGACTGCAAAAGCCTACCTCCGGAAGGATTTTCTTCGGGGAGGACGATGTGACGGAGCTGTCCGCGGAAAACCGTGGAATCGGCCTGGTTTTCCAGAACTACGCTTTGTATCCCCACATGACCGTGGAGCAGAACATCCTGTTCCCCTTGCAGAACTTCAGGGGAGAGAACAGGCTTTCCAAGGAGGAAATGAAAAAGCGGGTGTTGGAGGCTGCCAAGCTGGTACAGATTGACGAGCTGCTGGAGCGCAAGCCCAGCGAGCTGTCCGGCGGCCAGCAGCA
>DEUP01000016.1:0-12510 GCA_002362625.1 Clostridiales bacterium UBA3259 | reverse complement strand
GGGTGGCCATTGCCCGGGCGCTGGTGAAGATGCCCAAGGTACTGCTTCTGGACGAGCCTCTATCCAATTTGGACGCCCGGCTTCGGCTCCAGACCCGGGAGGAAATCCGCAGGATCCAGAAGGAAACGGGGATCACCACCATTTTTGTCACCCACGACCAGGAGGAGGCCATGAGTATCTGCGACCAAATTGTGGTGATGAAGACGGGCGTGCTTCAGCAGACAGGGAAGCCCCAGGACATTTATGACGACCCAAAGAACCTCTTTGTGGCAAAATTTCTGGGCACGCCGCCCATCAACGTATTTTCCGGCAGGGTAGAGGAGGGAAAGGTCTTTATCGGTGAGGAAGCGGTCCTGAGTGTAGATGGGGTAGAGGACCAGGAGGTCACCATCGGCATCCGTCCGGAGGGCTTTGAGCTGGACGAATATGGCAGACTGACCTGCGAGCTTTGCAATGTGGAGGTCATGGGACGGGACGTCAGCGTGGTGTCCTCCCATCCGGCAGCGGCGGCGCCGTTGATTCGCAGCATTATTGACGCGGACAACCGGGTGGATACCTCCAAGCGGACGGTGAAGTTCCGGATCAAGCCTCATAAGCTGTATCTCTTCCACAGGGAGACGGAGGAGCGGATCCCCTTTCAGGTGAAGCGCTGAAGAATACCGCCCTCCGCGAATGCGGAGGGCGGCGATATTTATGCCTGAGCCTTTCTGGTTCGTTTCCGGGGCTTCTTTTCTTCGGCAGGAGATGCAGCGGCCTCCGGCTTCTCTTCGGCGACCGTTTTTGCGGAAGATGCTTTCCGAGTGGTTTTCTTTGGGGCGGAATCCTTCGGGGAAGAGGAGGTTTTTTTCGTGCCGGAGGCCTTTTCCCCTGTGGTGGAGGCGGTGCGCTTTCTTCCGCCAGTCCTTGGCTTCTCCTCGGGGGCCTGAGCCACAGGGTTAGTCTCTGGAGCGGCTTCCTTCACCGGCTCAGCAGCGGGAGCTTCCTTTACAGGCTCCGGAGGCAGAATCACCTTTTCCTTTAAAACAAAGCAGGTGCGGGCGGGAATATACAGCTCAATGTAGTGCTTCCCGTCAAAGACCTTGGTGGAATAGGTCTGGTGCTTTACATTTTCAAAGCCGCCGTATTTACTGTCATCGCTGGACAAAACCACGGTGTACTCGCCGGGCTGGTGAACAGGAATCAGAACGTTATTCAGAGAGTGCTCAAAATGGAAGTTGAAGACGAACAGCAGGCCGTTTCGATAGAAGGCGCAGGTCTGCTCAGGAGCCTTCATCAGCAGCATATCTGCCATACGCTGACGGAAGATGTGGTTCTCCTTGGTGAGCTTCACCATGTCCTCGTCAAAATCATTCAGCCACTGGTACTTTAGGTACCCATTGTTCTTCAGGCTCCACTGACGGCGGCAGTAATGGAAGCTCCAGCCGTTGCCCTCCCGGGGAAAGTCGATCCACTCGGGATGGCCGAATTCGTTGCCCATGAAGTTAAGGTAGCCTTCGCCTCCGCCGGCCAGGGTGAACAGGCGGATGATCTTGTGCAGGGCAATGGCACGGTCGATCACCGGATTATGGCAGTCCTTATTCATGTCGGTGTACATATGGGCACCGGCCAGACGGAAGATCATGGTCTGGTCGCCAACCAATGCCTGATCGTGGGACTCAACATACGCGATGGTGTTCTCACCGGGTCGGCGCAGGCACATATCACCCCACATCTTATTGATGTCCCAGAACTGATCCTGGCCCTTCACGGCCTTGATCCACATGTCGGGCAGACCCATGCCCAGACGGAAGTCGAAGCCAATGCCGCCGTCCTCAATGGGCAGGCACATACCGGGCATACCGGACATGTCCTCGGCTATGGTCAGGGCCTTGGGGTTGACCTGGCGGATCAGCTCGTTTGCCAGCTGGAGGTAGGTAATGGCCTCGGTATGGGTGTTCATGGAAAAATACTTGTCGTTGGAATTGAAATCCGTGCCAAGACCGTGGTCATGGTAGAGCATGGAGGTGACGCCGTCAAACCGGAAGCCGTCGAAGTGGTATTCCGTCATCCAGAATTTCAGATTGCTCAGAAGGAAGTGGAGGACGCCGGTCTTGCCGTAGTCAAAGCATTTTGTGCCCCAGGCGGGATGGTCTCCCTTGGGGCCGTCGTGGAAGAACTGCCAGGTGGTGCCGTCAAACATGTTGATGCCCTCGGCGGTATTCTTCACGGCATGGGAATGGACTACGTCCAGAAGTACCCGGATGCCCATTTCATGGGCTTTGTTCACCAGATATTTTAAGTCATCAGGCTTTCCAAACCAGGAAGAAGCAGCAAAGAAATTGGATACCTGATAGCCGAAGGAGCCATAATAGGGATGCTCCATGATTGCCATAAGCTGGAGGGTATTATAGCCCGCCTGCTTCACATGAGGCAGGACATTGTCGGCAAACTCACGATAGGTGCCCACCTTGCCCTCTTCCTGAGCCATGCCCACATGGGCCTCGTAGATATAGACATCCTCCTCCGCCTTAAAATCCTTGTCCGTCCAGGGGAAGACCTTGCGGTCGTCTACGATTTCACAGGTAAAGGTCACGGTTTTGGGATCCTGGACCACCCGGCGGGCGTATAGGGGAATGTGTTCCGTCCGGGTCATGTTGGCGTCCACCACGGTTTTGACCTTACAGCCCTCCCAAAGGGCATTGTCGCCCTCCAGGTAAAGCTCCCAGCTGCCGCCGCCGATGTTCTTCAGGGGATGGCTGGTCTGATTCCAGCCGTTAAAATCACCCTCCAGGTAAAGCTGATAGGCGCTGGGCGCCCATTCCCGGTAGTACCAGCCGCCGTCAACATGATGGAAGCCATAGTAATTGTGGGCATTGGCAAAATCAAGAAGTGTCTGATCCTCACCCAGAAGGCGCTGCTTTGTAGTGCGGTACAGGAACATGCGCAGGTCAATGTCACCGGCAAAGGGCTGGAGTTGGGGATTCAGTTCTAAAAGTCGATACATATTATCACCTTTCCAATGATTTGTTCGGTTAATACGTGTAGAGCAGCATTTGGCTGCTTATACTTTATTTTAATGAAAAACAGGCCGTATGTCAAGGCTTGCTTTCGGCAGGATAGGGGATCATCTCCAAAAAGGAAGACAATGGTAACCTGGGCCAAAGGAAAAGCCGGAGTAACCCGTTTTTTGCCGAAAATAATCCGAAAAAAGAAAGATTCTGGTTGATTATTTTTTCGCGGTGTGCTATAATACATAGCGTCTATGCCGGCGTTGGCATAGATGAACATTTGCCCTTGACCGGTGGACGCTTGCCGGTAAGCGGGAGCCCGGGGTGTGTGTATGTCGGAAAGGCGCTATGCCGGTGATTATCGTCTGGAGGAGTACGTGACCCCAAAGGGAAAGGTGGAAACCAGACGGATCTACCAGGGGACGTATTATCGTTTCCGCAGGGAAGGGAAGGCTGTGCGTGCCCTTGGAAAAAGGCTTTGCCTGATTTCACTTGGGTGTCTGATTTTCCTTCTTCCCATGCTGTTTAACAACACCCGGATCGGACGGACGGCGTATGTGCTTCTGCCCATCGCCTTTACCTTGCTCCCGCTGTACCACACGGCGGCAGTTGGAGTTCGCCTGCAAAGCTCCCCTGGAGAGTTGACCCGTCAGATGCGTGATCTGACTGACCGCCGTCTTCGAAGCGCCGGCGTCTGGCTTGCGGTTATGCTGGCAGCGGACAGCCTCGGCTGCGTGGTTTACTGGATCGCAAAGGGTCTGCAGAAGGGAGAGCTGCTGTGCATTCTCGGCATCTTCCTGTCCTTCCTTTGTTCTCTCGTGGTTTTGAAAATGCGGACATACGCCCAAACGGAGCCGGTGGACGGAGAGGCTCCCGGAGAAACCATCGAAAGGTAAAAAGAAAACAAAAGCCATGGCTTTTGTTTTGTCAGGCAAGAATTGCCTGACAAAACGATTCCCTGTGTATATTTTTCCGGGCGGACAGCCCGGTGAAATATAAAGTTTTAATAGGAGGTAAAAAAATGAAAAAGCTTACCAAAATTCTTGCTTTGGTTCTGGCAATGGCGATGATGCTGACCATCTTTGCGGGCTGCCAGAAGACAGAGCAGCCTGCGGCAACCGCCGCGACCAACGGCGACGCCGCTGTCGAAACCCAGGCGCCCGCTACCGAAGGAAACGGCGGCGACAAGACCCTGGTCGTCGGAACCCAGAACTTCGACGGCAAATTCTCTCCCTTCTTCTCCACCAACGCCTACGAGCAGGAGATTGCCGATCTGGTACATCTGCCCCTGCTGGGCGTTGACAGAGAAGGCGCCATTGTCCTGGAGGGAATTGAGGGCGAGGTTCGTCCCTACAACGGCACGGATTACACCTATGACGGCATTGCCGACTGTGTGATTACCGAGAACGCCGATGGCACTGTTTACTATGATATTACCATGAAGGACGGCGTTCTGTTCTCCGATGGCCACGAGATGGACATTGATGACGTCATCTTCTCCATGTATGTTCTGTGCGATCCCACCTTTGACGGCCCCGCTACCTTTAACTCCCTGCCCATCGAGGGTCTGGAAGCTTACCGCTCCGGCATGGACGCCCGGATCAACCTGATCCTGGCTGCCGGCCCCGATGGCTACACCGAGACCGAGTTCTTCACCGAGGAGCAGTACAATGCCTTCTGGAATGCATTCTGGACTGCCGGTGAGGCTTTCGCTCAGGAAATCGTTGACTACTGTGTGGCTGCCGGCGCCAACGCTGAGGGTGACTCCGTGGCTGCCTGCGCGCCCAACTGGGGCTATGAACTGGCTGAGGATGCCACCGTTGCCGACTTCTTCAAGGCCTTTGTGGATGCTTACGGCTACGACATCAGCGACAACGGCATCAACATGGAGACTGCCGGTTCCAACCTGTCCGATCTGATCTATGCTGAGCTGGGCGACGCTGCCGCCGAGTATCAGCAGGGCGTGCAGACCGGTGAGTCCGCTGCCAACATCTCCGGTATCCAGAAGACCGGCGATAACTCCCTGCGGGTTGTGATGACCGAGGTTTCCGCTCCCGCCATCTACCAGTTCAACATGGCTGTTTGCCCCCTGCACTATTACGGTGAGGAAAGCCTGTACGACTACGAGGGTAATTCCTTCGGCTTCGTTAAGGGCGACCTGTCCGACGTGAAGTCCGTGACCACCCAGCCCATCGGCGCTGGCCCCTACAAGTTTGTCAGCTATGAAAACGGCCAGGTTACCCTGGAGGCCAACGAGCTGTACTACAAGGGCGAGCCCAAGACCAAGTACATCCTGTACAAGGAAGGCCAGGAGGCCGATAAGGTTCCCGGCGTTGTGGCTGGCACCATGGATCTGACCGATCCCTCTTACTCTACCGAAATCGCAAAGGCCATTGCCGACGCCAACGGCGGCGAGATTACCGGTGACGTGATCACCACCGATCTGGTTGCCAACCTGGGCTACGGCTACACCGGCTTCTGCGCCAAGAATGTATGCATCAACGGCGAGTCCGGTTCCGAGGCTTCCAAGAACTTCCGTAAGGCCATCGCTACCGTTATCTCCGTATACCGTGATGTTGCCATTGACTCCTACTACGGCGAGTTCGGCAACGTGATCAACTACCCCATCTCCGACACCTCCTGGGCAGCTCCCCGTGTTACCGACGAGGACTATAAGATCGCGTTCTCCGTGGATGTGAACGGCGATCCCATCTACACCGAGGGCATGACTGCCGACGAGAAGTACGAGGCTGCCAAGAAGGCCTCTCTGGGCTTCTTCGAGGCTGCCGGCTACACCGTCACTGACGGCAAGGTTACCGCTGCTCCTGCTGGCGGCAAGATGAATGTGGAAGTAATGGTTGGCGGCAGCGGCATCGGCGACCACCCCTCCTTCATGGCTCTGTCCATGGCTTCCGCCGCTCTGAAGGAGATCGGCTTTGACCTGATCATCAGCGATATGTCCGACTTCGCTGAACTGACCAACGCTGTCAACGGCGGCACCGCGGAGATGTTCTCCATGGCCTGGCAGGCTACCCCTGACCCCGACATGTACCAGATCTATCACTCCAATGGCGGCTCCAACGAGAAGTCTTACTGGATCAAGGACGCCCAGCTGGATGAGCTGATTGAGATGGCTCGTCAGTCCACCGATCAGACCTACCGGAAGACCCTGTACAAGGAAGCTCTGGACATCGTTGCCGACTGGGCTGTTGAGATTCCTATGTATCAGCGTCAGAACTGCATCATCTTCTCCACTGAGCGGATCAATATGGATACCGTTACTCCTGATATCACCACCTACTGGACCTGGAGAAATGACATCGAAAAGCTGGAGATGAAGTAATCTTCATTCTCTGAAACGTTTCGGTTAAACTATGCGCAGGTTGCCGTGCGGCCCCAGGCTGCACGGCAATCTGCCAAAGTCATGGATTCTGCATATGAGCCGGCCGGTTCGGCTACCTTTTCCCGGGGCAGAAACGGCTGCCTGATATGCAGAATTGAATATGGCCTATTCCCAAAGCTGAAAATGGAGTGAAGCAAATGCGAAAATATATAGCAAAGCGTCTGGGCATCTCTGTGGTAATCCTGCTGTTCGTAATTTTTCTTATTTATGTGCTGATGCGCTGCCTGCCTGCTTCCTATGTGGAAACCATGGCGATTCAGCTGTCTCAGGCACCCGGGTCCAAGCCCTATGAAGAGTGGGTGGCGCAGCTGAACGCCCAATACGGCCTGGATGTGGGCATTATGCAAGGTTATTTTATCCAGCTGAAAAACATTCTCACCCTGAATTTCGGCGACAGCTGGAAATATACGGTGCCTGTGCTGGAAAAATTCAACGACGTGATCTGGGTATCCTTCGTCGTGGGCGCGATTGCCATGGGGCTGGAGCTGGTGATAGCCATTCCTCTGGGCATTATCGCCGCTACAAAACAGTACAGTAAGACGGACTACGCCATTTCCACCATTGCCCTGGCCGGTATTTCTCTGCCTACGTTCTTCTTCGCCACCCTGCTGAAGCTGGTTTTCTCTGTCCATTTGGGATGGTTTGATCTGTTCGGCCTGGTGGGCCGTGACTATCAGCAGCTGAGTGCCTGGGGACAGTTCCTGGATAAGGCCCACCATCTGGTGCTGCCCATTGTAACCTTGGTGGTGATTTCCATTGGCTCTCTCATGCGTTATACCCGTACCAATATGCTGGAGGTTCTGAATGCCGACTATATCCGCACGGCGCGGGCGAAGGGCCTGGACGAGCATCGGGTTATTTATCACCATGCTTTCCGGAATACCCTGATTCCTCTGGTGACCATTGTGGGCGGCAGCCTGCCCAGCCTGTTTGCCGGAGCGCTGATCACAGAGACGCTTTATATGATTCCCGGCATCGGCTACACCTCTTATAACGCCATGGTGGCCGGAGATATTCCTTTCTCTATGTTCTATCTGACCTTCATGGCCATCCTGACGCTGCTGGGCAACCTGATTTCCGATATATTGTACGCTGTGGTGGATCCGCGTGTCCGTCTGGCTTAAGAAAGGAGCGGTATTGTTATGAAAGATGAAAAGATGAATAACAACACCCCCGCTGGCGGGCAGGAGGAATTTTCCTTAAATGATGACCGCCGGGTCAAAACCCTCTCTCCCGGAGCGCTCACCGCGAAGCGGTTCTTCCGGAACCGGCTGGCCGTGCTTGGCCTGGTGATTTTGGTATCCATGTTCCTGTTCTGCTTCCTGGGCGGCGCGCTGATTCCCTATGATCAGGATCAGGTCTTCTTCCGGGAAGACATTCAGATGAAGGAATACGCCGGTGTGACGGAAAACAAGGAATTCCGGTATATGGCCGCGGAGGGTCAGGAGTTCGGCGCTATCCTGCAGGCCCAGTTTACCCTGGCGGCCGGCAAGAAGGACAGCTTCACCTACAAGGACGTGGAGTACACGGTAACCCGGGAAGGGGAGGACTTCTACTCCATTTCCCAGGGCGATACCATGCTGGGCATTGCCTATAAGGACATTGTGAACGCTCCGCTGCCGGATACCAAGTTTGACTTTGAATTTACCTATCATGCGCTGAAGGCCTACGCTGACGGAGAGAACTCCTTCTGTGCCTATGGCAATACCTACGCCATGGACGAGGAAGGCGCGGTGACCCTGAATGGGGAAGAGGTTGCGTATGTCAGCCGTCTGGTGGTACAGTCCAGAGTCAGCGGCACTGTGATCCCCCGAGCCTTTAAGGAGCGCGTGGGCGAGGTTATCGCGGAGGGGCAGGATCACTTTACCTTTACCGCCGAGGACGGCACCGAGAAGGAATACGACTTGGTTTACGATCCCGCCAACCTGATGTGGTCAATTAAGGAAGGTACGCCTACCCGAGTGTGGGATTCCTATTCCTTCCCCAGCAAGGAGCATCCTCTTGGCACCGATAAAAACGGCATGGACATGCTGACCCGTCTGATGTACGGCGGCCGGGTGTCTCTGGTCATTGGCTTTATTGTGGTATTTATTTCCGCTTTCCTGGGCGTTATTTTGGGCGGTATCGCCGGATATTTTGGCAAATGGGTGGACAACCTGATTATGCGTATTGTGGATATCTTCTACTGCATTCCCTCTATGCCGCTCTATATCATTCTGGGCGCGGCCATGGACGGCATGCGGGTGGATCCCCAGATTCGTATGCTGTATCTCATGATTATTCTGGGCTTCCTGGGCTGGCCCAGCATTGCCCGTTTGGTGCGCGGTCAGATCCTGTCCCTCCGGGAGCAGGAATTCATGACGGCCACCGAGGCCAGCGGCCTGAGCGTGTACCGCCGGATCTTTAAGCATTTGATCCCCAACGTGATTCCTCAGCTCATCGTCACCTGCACCATGAGCCTTGGCTCTACCATTATTACGGAAGCGACCCTTTCCTTCCTGGGACTGGGTGTAAAATTCCCCTTCGCGTCCTGGGGCAATATTATGAATGACGTTTCCAACTCCTATGTGCTGACCTCCTACTGGTTTATTTGGATCCCCGCCGGTGTCTGCCTGATGCTGACGGTTCTGGGCTTTAACTTCGTAGGCGATGGTCTGCGGGATGCGTTCGACCCGAAAATGAAGCGGTAAAGGAGGAGAGAGTATGGCGAAGAAAAATGAAAACGGCTACCTCTCCGCAAAGGAGTCCCGCCGGATCTCCAAGGAAAACCGCCGGATTACCGGCGAGTATGAAAAAAAGCGCAAGCGCAAAAACGTGCCGGAGTCTGAGTATCTCACCCAGATGAAGGATCCCAAGAACGCTGTGGAGTTTGACAACCTGCACACCTACTTCTTCACCGATTCCGGTACGGTCAAATCCGTGGACGGCGTTACCTTTGAGGTGCCTCTGGGAAAGACGGTAGGCGTGGTAGGGGAGTCCGGGTGCGGTAAATCCGTTACCAGCCTTTCCCTGATGCAGCTGCTGCAGCGGCCTCAGGGGCAGATTGTGGAAGGCGAAATCCGACTGAATCTGGGAGACAAGGCCTACGATGTGACCAAGACTCCGGATGTACAGATGCAGCATCTCCGGGGAAACTATATCTCTATGATCTTCCAGGAGCCTATGACCGCGCTGAACCCGGTTTTCCGGATCGGTGACCAAGTCAACGAGGTGATTATGCTTCATGAGGGCGAGGGGAAGAGCGAAGAGGATGTAAAGAAGCGTACCATTGAACTTCTGGATATGGTGGGTATTGCCAACAGCGAGGGCGTTTACGCCATGTATCCCCACGAACTGTCCGGCGGCATGCGCCAGCGTGTTATGATCGCCATGGCTCTGGCCTGCAACCCCAAGCTGATTATCGCCGACGAGCCGACTACTGCTCTGGACGTGACCATTCAGGCCCAGATCCTGGATCTGCTTCAGTCTTTGAAGGACAAGATCAATTCCTCCATCATGCTGATCACCCATGACTTGGGTGTGGTTGCGGGTATGGCGGACTATGTGGTGGTTATGTACGCCGGGCGTATTGTGGAAAAGGGCACTGCCGACGATATCTTCCATCATCCCAGCCATCCTTACACCATCGGCCTGATGGCCTCCAAGCCTGTGGTTGGCAAGAAGGTGGACAAGCTTTACTCCATTCCTGGCAAGGTTCCCAATCCTGTCAACATGCCAGACTACTGCTACTTTAAGGACCGCTGCGAAATGTGCGTGGAGGGCTGCGACGGTGCCTATCCCTGTGAAATCAGCCTGTCCGAGACCCACAAGGTCAGCTGCTACCGCTACTATGACAAGAAGGAAGGAGGGGAAGCGTAATGGCAAACTTAGGACCTTTGAGCCGCGTAAGACCTGGCTCCATGGACGATCCAAAGAAAATGGATGAAGAACAGAAGCGCCGTGAAGAGCGGGTTGCGAAGGGGGTTGCCGAAGCCCGCGCGCCAAAGCCTTCCGCCTCTGCTGCCAACGATACCTTCACTCCTGTGGAGTATGATCCCCAGTATATTCTGATGGTCAATGGCTTAAAGAAGTACTTCCCCATTAAGGGCAGCAGTGTGCTGTCCAAGAGCAACAATGCGGTGAAGGCTGTGGATGGCGTTACCTTCAACTTAAAGCGTGGTACCACCATGGGGCTGGTTGGGGAATCTGGCTGCGGCAAGACCACCACCGGCCGGGTGATTCTCCGGCTGTCCGGTGAGAAGACTGCTGGTCAGGTGCTCTTTAACGGGAAAGAGGTCTATGATCTGAGCAGCAAGGAAATGCGCGCCATGCGCACCAAAATGCAGATCATCTTCCAGGATCCCTTCTCCAGTCTGTCCCCCCGTATGCCTGTGGGTGAGATCATTGGCGAGGCGGTGCGGGAGCACAATCTGGTGCCCAAGGAAGAATTTGACGATTATATTGACCAGGTTATGGACGACTGCGGCTTGCAGCCCTTCCACAAGAACCGCTATCCCCACGAGTTCTCCGGCGGCCAGCGGCAGCGTATCTGTATTGCCCGCGCTCTGGCGCTGAATCCCGAGTTCATTGTCTGCGACGAGCCGGTTTCCGCTCTGGACGTGTCCATTCAGGCCCAGATCATTAACCTGCTGAAGGAATTGCAGGAGAAGCGGAACCTGACCTATCTGTTCATTTCCCATGACCTGTCCGTGGTGGAGCACATTTCCGACACGGTAGGCGTTATGTATCTGGGGAATCTGGTGGAGTATGCGGAAACGGGAAAAATCTTCGAAAAGCCTTTGCATCCTTACACCAAGGCGCTGTTTTCCGCCATTCCCGTGCCGGATCCTGATTATCAGATGAACCGGGTGATTTTGGAAGGCAACATTCCATCTCCCGCCAATCCGCCTGCGGGCTGCAAGTTCCATACTCGCTGCCATGAGTGCATGGAGGTATGCAAGCATGTGGTTCCCGAATGGCAGGAAGTTGAACCCGGCCATTTCTGTGCCTGCCATCTGTACAACAGCCCGGAAAAGAACCAGGAATTGGAGCAGGTGGTTGCGGAAGCTGTGAAGAACGTGGAGGACATGGCCCAGGACAAGTGAGTTCCCGAAAGGAGAAGCCATTGAAAAAGCAGCATGATGAATATGAAGACGACGATCATGTGATCGCAAACATGAACGTAGAGGGAATGCCCTGGTACCGAAAGGAAGAAAAGTGGCATTCCAAGGGGAAGAAGTACACCAGATTTACCAAGGAGCAGACCAGGTTTATTATCCTGGGGACCTTGAAGGCGGCACTGCTGATTGCCGGGGCTTTTCTTGGGGCTTTTTTCTTGTTTATTTTGCTGCTGTGCATTGTGGCCTGGATTCGATACTAAGAGGAAGCCGGTCATGGGAGTTACTTCCCATGACCGGCTTTTGTCTATACGTTGAAGATGCGCATTTTACCGCCTTATCAAAATGCCCTTCATGTACTGTGTTTCGTTATGTGTCCGATAGACAAGTTGTTTTTCCTCTTCTGTACATCCAATAAGGATTTTGATTTCGGAATCCCGCTTTAATAAATCAATGGTGCAGATGATGGCATCTATCTTTTTTTCACCGGAACCCACCCAGACATCGATGCCGCTGCCATCCATGGAAGTAGTGTTTTTTATGTATCCATAATCTACTTCATATACATAATGGGGATATCTGGGATGGGTGGTTCCCTTTGGACGGTCGATGATGATTTCTGAGGAATTTAGAAGAGAGTCCAGGGCTGTCCAAAATGCGAGGTCAGATGTGTTCATAATTTTTCCTTTCTATGCATAAATTGCATCCTTACGGTTTTCACGTCGTAAAATGGCTGAGAGGACATAGAAGAAGTCTGTTTGGGATTCCAAAAAGAGATAGAGGATTTGATTGCATTAAGGAGATGACCAGTTTTTGAACTGGTCAGTTATGCAGTCCACCGGACTGTGGCATATGATGGGTTCAAATCCCTGGGAGATGGGTGTAATAAATGTAGGCGTCTGGTTTTTGGGAACGCCTACATTTGGTGTGCCAAAGAGCGCGCAAACGGTGCGCAAGTAGGGGTAAAAAGCGCGAAAAGTACACCATAAAATCAGACCGACAAATTGGAATTTACGGTTTAATT
>DEUP01000019.1:24033-64915 GCA_002362625.1 Clostridiales bacterium UBA3259 | reverse complement strand
ATTTAACCCTTGATTCGCATTTTTAATATAGTTTGACATCGCTTTCTGTGTGGATCTGTTTGCTGCAACTCTTCCATTTACAAACACAAGATTTTCCCAGTCGGGATTTGTTTTACGCCAATCAATATCAGAGAGTTTTTTTAAATGATCTTCCCATGTATTAGGGCTTTGTTGAATGATAGCATTTCCTGCATACCCCAACGCAACTAGAGTAATGCTGAGAGAGCAGATGTAATCCTTTCGGACATCCGCCGATTTCATTTCGCCTGCTTTGACTTTATTCCACTCAACGATGTATTTGCCAACTGCATTCCAATAGTCCTTGGCAAGTTCAACCTTTTCCTGCAAGGGTAGATTCAGCCCGGTGAGCAGCTCGTTAGTGGCTGTACATATTGCGCTGAGAGTAAAAAGCGCCTTGGAGCGATTGGAAATTGCAGTACGCTCCTTTTCAACCACGCCTTTAAATACATCGACCTCTTCAATAACCCGCTTTGCAATGATTGAAGATTCTTCTCGAGAGTTGAAGAGAATGTTGATTGATTTTGTAGGCTTAATTGCATAGCGGTTCAAATCAGAGAACATCTGCTGAGAACGAAGCAACCCCTCATCACGATAGAACACAACAGAGATATGTTCGTTCTTTAGGGCCGGGTTCAATTTTATCGCTTCGGCAATGGCTGCTCGTCTATGCTGTCCGTCGTTGATTAGAAACCGGGAAATCATAGATATGTTGATCGTTCCAATCTGCGGCGTAGCTTCACTTACCGCTTGAAATTCCATATCTCCATCTACGGAAACCGTCAACGCAGAGAACACATAGCTCTCCGGATTGGACAATATGTAATCCCGAATTTCGGGGATGCGAGCCTTATTCAATACACGCTGAGATCTAACTTCGGGAGGAAGCTCTTCGTCAGCAAATTGAAAAATCTTCGCCATGACTTCCAGCGGCACCATGGAAATGTAGTATTCTCGTTGTGCCTGGATTCCCTTTACCGCAGGGAAAACAAAAGCCGCACTACTCATTTCGAACGTCCTTTCCTTCTTGCTTGTACCTACTTACGGCGGGACAATTATACATCAAAATGGAAGTCTTGTAAATGTGCTTTGGATATTTTTTGTTTGTCTTTATAAGACAAACAAAAGCAAACATTCCGAAGCGCAAATAGCACAGGTCTTTATTCAATAAGTGAACTAAACCCGTTGAAAAACCTTGCGGTATTGTTCTACGCATTGATTCGGTTACAATTCTCGCTCACAAGCCAATAAGTACACAGCCGAATCTAACATCCTTCGCTAAACCTTTTTTTATCTTGACAATTATCAGAAGCCGCAGGAGTTGTATAAGGCATTGAGGAAAGACAAATAATTAGGGAGAAAGTATCTAATGGATACAAGTAAGTATCTATTTCCTCATTCTAATCAAAAGTATTTCCGCCTATACTCTACTTGAATAGTACGAGATAGATCGGGGGCTGTATTTAATGGATATTGATTTCACGCTCACTGGGCAGAGAATACGTGAGGCTAGGCAGTATAGGGGCTGGACAGCGGATGTTCTTGCTGAGAAAGTCGGTCTGGCAACAGAATCTCTGCGCCACATCGAAAATGCTTCCAGCAAACCCAGCCTGCAAACACTCTTCAAGATTGCAACGGAGCTGGATGTGTCTCTGGACTATATCACTGGTAGAACTCCCAATCTGTCATCCGCCATTTCCGGCAGCTACAGCAAAGACTATGGCTTGAGCGAGCAGCAGCAGCGGATGGTACAGGACATGGTAAAAAGCATCATCCCGGTTATTACCGAATATCTCTAATGAGGCAAAAGCCGCTACTTTCGCGAGTAGCGGCTTTTTTGATGCCCTTCAGACACATTTCGACAGCTTTTTTGCCATCCGCATGTTATATATGTATTAGTTAGATACTTTATAGTATTTAATAGATACATTCCACTGAGGAGGAGTTACTTATGGCAGCAAAAACAACACTCTCGGAAATTGCTCATGGGGCTTTGGGATCGTCTTTTTTGAATGCAATAAAGGCCATGTACCAGCAAGCTGTTGAAGATGGCGTATTTCAAACGGTTGAAAGCGAGTATGAAGTAGGCGTTCGTGAGTTGAATGCAGTGTTTTCATCCGAACAAACAGATCGGCTTGCAGAATATGAACACACCTGTTCCAGTATTCGCGACTATTCCGCACAATACGGATTCCTGGCGGGAATATACTGTGGATTCAAGCAGTATTTCACCCCAGAGATTGAGGATGATGGCGGCTTTATGAAGTATGTGAATGACGAGATCGGCAGGATGCCGAGAATGAAGCGTCATATAGGATACTTTGATGACATCGCGCACCGGAACAAGCTGGCATGCACCATGGAGGAAGAAACGGATGACACGATCAGGTATCGTGTTGTATCCGTAGAGAGCGCTTGGGGGCAGCGTGCCTATAGTGCTTCCATTGACGGCTTCTATCTCGGCTACCGCGCGGCTATTGCCATTCTGGAAAAGGTTGAGCCTCAGAACTGGCCTGCTCTGGCAATGGAAAGGAACCTGCTCATGATGGAGCACCGCTTGGGCTTTATAAAAAGCTATGAAGAGATTGAACGCAATTTAGAAAGTCATCCCGCATAATAAACAGCCCTCTCATTTCCACTATCGCAGAAACGAGAGGGCACTTTTTCTGGTTTCAGTTGCTTGTCACCTTAAAAAATCTGATTGATGCTCAATTCGGTGCAAATCATAACCCTTTTCGACCAAAATATCACACTTGAGTGCCACAAGATTCACATTTGACCCAGTACACCGTGCAATCTGAAAGGCATCGTATCCGCAATGATAAATCATATCAAGAACTTCTGTATCCGGCAGTAAGACTTCCGCAGCAAGCACATTGGCTTCATACTCTGGTCTGTTCTGGCGATCAAACAAACTAAATTCCTGAAGCATTGTCTGTCGTACAAGGTCTTGATGAAGCACATGATGTCCAATTTCATGGGCACATACAATTCGTTTCAACTGTTCGTCCAAGTTATCGTTTATGAACGCCCACGGCACTTCGTGAAGAATCATATAAACGCCTTTCAGAACAGTAAAATCCTTTACCATTTGGATTTGCAGCCCTATTTCGTCTGCTATTTGGAATGGGTCTCTGGAGTTGGCGGCTGCTACCAGTCTCTCTCCCAAACAATAAATCTTCTGCAATGTCAAGGCAAGCCCCCCTTAATGAACCGTTTTCCCTTCCGGTATTTTCTCAGTATAGCGCGCAATAAGGGTAATAAACCGGACATTTAACATTGAAGGCAATGAAAGAAATCATTTCCTGCTGTTCATTTCTTTGGACTTCGCGTATGCGTCCAGAATTGCGTGCATCAGTGCATCCTTATCTTCTTCAGGCAGAACACCTCCGGCAAAAAGTGCAGATACATCATGAACTACCTTTTCAATTTCCTGTTTAGGGTCCAACTGCTGGTTTTCTTCCCCCAACATCTCATCGCTGGAGATATGCAGTTCATCACAGATCCTTTTCAGTGTGGGTGCTCGCGGAACGCTGATTCCAGATTCGTACTTATACAGCATCCTCCTTGAAATGCCCAACCGTTCTGCAAGTGCTTCCTGAGTAAGATTGTGTGCTTCTCTGTACTGAATCAGCCTTTCTGCAAAGTCCATTATAACGCTCCTTTTTTATTTAGTCAAACATTCGTTTGATTTTAGTATTGACATCGAGTTCTGCTCGTGCTATAATTCGACACGAATTGAGAACCAAAGTTCCCAATAAACATATCACTATAGTTCTCATTTGTCAATAGCAGGTTTTGTGTACGGAAAGCGAGGGGGCATATGCAGCGGGCAATTCTTCATTGCGATATGAACAACTTTTATGCTTCCGTAGAGTGTATGTTGGATAGATCTCTGCGTGGGCATCCTGTTGCCGTAGGCGGAGACCCGGAGAACCGTCACGGAATTATCCTGGCAAAGAATTATGAGGCGAAGAAATTTGGCATTCAAACCGGTGAAGCACTCTGGCAAGCCCGGAATAAATGCCACAATCTGATTATCGTTCCTCCCCATTATGAGCAGTACATGAAATACTCTCGATTGGCTCACGAGATATACCTGGATTACACAAATCAGGTGGAGCCGTATGGCATGGATGAGTGCTGGCTTGATGTATCTGGAAGCATTCGAGGAACCGGCGAGCAGATCGGCAACGAAATCCGTCAGCGCATGAAGGACGAGTTGGGACTCACAATTTCCGTTGGAGTTTCATTCAATAAGGTCTTCGCCAAACTGGGCAGCGATATGAAGAAGCCAGATGCCCTAACCATGATTCCCAAAGAGACCTTTCGGGAGATTGTCTGGGATTTGCCTGCATCTGATCTGTTAGGCGTAGGAAGGGCTGCCGAAGAGGTGCTTGCAAATTATGGAATCCATACTATAGGTGCCCTTGCCAACGCATCCGAAGACCTGATCCGAAGAAAGCTCGGAAAATGTGGGGTCGCCTGTATTCGCTTTGCGCAAGGGTTGGACAACTCCCGCGTGATGGAGTACGATTACGAATCCCCGGTGAAGTCCGTGGGTCACGGTCTGACCACCAAAGCAGACCTGGAAAACTCTGCTGAAGTGTGGGCGTTGATGCTTGCGCTCAGTCAGGACATTGGGCATAAACTGCGAAAATACGATAAACGGGCTGGCGGAGTCCAAATTGATATCCGAAACAACCAGCTCAAAACAAAACAATGGCAGTGTAAGCTCAGCCCCCATACAAACAGTGCTGCAATTATCGCAAAGGCAGCATATACACTTTTTGAGAAGTCCTACTCGTGGGACTATCCAATTCGTTCAGTAACGGTCAGAGCCATCGATCTGTATGCTGCTTCCGCCCCGGAGCAATTAGATATGTTTGGCAATGTATCCGTTGTTGATAAAAAAGAGCGCTTGGAGTCTGTTGTGGAAGAGATTCACAGACGCTTCGGCAAAAACTCGATCCTGCCTGCAACAATCAGTCGGAGCCTTCCGAAGCTGCCCACGGATCGGGAAGTAGAAATCAGAATGCCCACTGGCATGTTGAGTTAGGAGGTTACGATATGGTATCTGCATGGAGATTTCGGTCTATGGCACAAGTCCCGGCGCAGGTAAGCAATCGCTGTAGAAGTCTGTTTGTGATCTCTTCTGCGGACATTCGCAACAGCAGTGATCCGCAAAATGGTGTATCATTCGTGTTTGATGCCGCAAAGCCTTTCAAAAGGGGAAAACTGTCCTGCTTTCTGAATCCCGACACCAAAGAGCTGGTTCTCAACCGGTACAAGCCTGAAGGGTTTGTCTACTCTGGCGGGCTGATTGCGGCGGTTCAGCATAACGGGAGGTAACACACATGCAGGAACAGACATACCGGCGCGTGGATGTTGGTGTTACGCTGAAGGTTTCTCCGGAAGGGAATGTCCGGCCTCTGACTATCACTTTTGAGAATGGCAAGACCTACACAATCGACCGCCTCAAAGAAAGAAAGCGGGCCGCAGCAACCAAAGTCGGCGGAACCGGCATCCGATATACTGTCGTTATCCAAAACCGTGAAACCTATCTGTTTGAAGATGAAGGAAAATGGTTTGTGGAGGCAAAGAACTACGCCGTCTGATTTCGCAAATTACAACTGAATATGTCATGATCCATAGGGAGACAGACATGTGTGGGGTTTCCACACGCGATTACGATGAGTAAAGGAGCAGCGATAATGGAGGATCATGAATGGGTGCCGTTTTCATGGCACTGCCCAAACTGTGGCAAAATCGTCACCGGTTTGAAAGATGAATCGGAGACCATCAAAGTAACATGCAGACATTGCCAGCTGGTGATGGTCAGAAAGCTGAAAAGCAGAAGACGGGATATCATAGAATTATTTCCGCCAAAGGGTACAGTACCTATGAGGTGCGCCTATGGGAGATAATGCTCTAATACAGACAGCCCAGTTTTACAATTCAATACCAGATAAAGAAGTGATGGTCGTGGCATCGTTCCTCAGTAAATCCATCTCGCGGTCGTATCTGTTGACAACCGGTAGGTAATCCAGAAATATTACATGTTGAAGCCACCGGCAGGAACAACACAGTAGCTATAGCTATTGTGTGTTCTTGCCGGTGGCTTTTTATTTTTCATCACAATCAAAAATCTAAAGTCTGAGTGATCATCAGGGCAGAGGATACGGGAGAGCATTTTCAAAACAGGAAATGCAGATTCAGTACCTTTCATTTGCTGCGCCCAAATGCAGTAATTGCGCCCTGACGCTCCTGTGTCCTCACTGCTCTGCACCCAGCAGAAAGGAAGAGGAAAATGGAGTTTAATCAGAAAATGTTTGGACAGCGAATCCAAGAAGCACGAATGAGCCGCGGAATCACGCAAGAGGAATTCGCTGAGGAGATCGATGTCAGTGCCAGCTATTACCAAAAGCTGGAACGAGGCGTAAGAACATGCTCACTGGATATCCTTGTGTGCATTGCAGAACATCTCCATGTGTCAACGGACTATCTGCTCACCGGGAAATGGAGCAACACTGATGAAATGAAGAAAGCACTTATGGAATCTTCCCGATTGCTTCAGAAATTGGCAGACAGTTTGTAACTAGCACTATTTGTGCTAGCAAAGTAGCACAACCCGTCCGTGTTGGAAGCCCTTTGGAATCGGTACAATACGTATGTAAGCAAAACCCAAAACCTGAATCTTGAAAACTGAATATCATTCACCAGATACATTACCGTGCAAGGAGCTATGTGGGCGGCACGCCGAGACTTCCCGAAAAGGAACAGCGATTCATGTCAGCCCCAAAATGCCGGATTGCAACCGACACAGCGACAATCCTGCACAGGGATAATGATACTTCCGTAACTCGCGGCCCGGCCATAAGGAAGGCGGGGAGGTTAGATTCCTATGGAGCAGCACAGCAAACTGCCGTCTGGCGACTTCCCCCTCTCAGGGCGTCGAGGACAAATATGAGAATACGCTTTATGAATTACGAGCTGCCATGGCTTTGCTGTGGCAGTCTCTTACATATGTTCCATATGTCATCCAAATGGATGGAATTTCAATACAGGAGGCGATGCCTATGATTGTTTCAACCCTTCCCCAGTTCACAAATTCATAAAGTCAAGAAAGGATCACACTACAATGCTGATTACCAAACTTCGTAAGCCGCTGGCGTTGGTGCTTGTATTTCTGATGTTCTTCAGTATGGTGCCCTTCGGCTATGCGGCTGAAATGCCTGCTTCTCAATTTGAATCTGGTGTAGATCCTCCCTCCGAAGAATCCTTACCTGAAGATGAGGCTCCCCTCACAGAACCAACAATCACCAACTCAGAGCCTGACCCTGATTCGATTCCGGAAGACACAATCCCGGAGACAGAATCTGCACCGGAAACAGATAGCTCTGAACCATCCGCAGAAGATGTTCCCCAGGATGGCCCCAGCATTATGGGGTTACCCCCCGGTGATAGTTCGACCTGGGCTATCGGCAGCACCCAGAGCAGCATTATGCTGTTCGACTTTGCAGATAACGGCAATTACACCACCGTCCTCAATTCACAGGTAGCCTGCGCCTATAAACCCAATGGCTCCGGCACCACTCGGACTGCGTATATCAAAAACTTAGGCTGGCACTTTGCCCGGTATGGCGGTGTGCCTTATGCGGATGATCCACTGTACTGCATTGAGCCGTGGCGCAGCTACGCAGCCAGCACCTCCGGCAACTCCGTTGACCGGGACGTGACCCTGGACGGCAGCGGCAGCACCACCGGCAGCAATGTGTGGTACGCTCTGCCCGCCGCACGACGGGAAGCCATTGGTCTGATTCTGCTTTACAGCAATCAGATGTGGAATCACTCTATCAGCGTAACTACCACATCCAAAGCCAACAACCCCAATGTGCCCCTGCGAATCGCGACCCAGTTCCTCATTTATGAGATTGTCTGCGGTCTGCGTGACCCCAGCACATTCACCCTGAATTCCACCAACGAGTGCGGAACAGCTGGCAATATTTTCTACAATGCTGGTGTGGCATCTGTTACAAACTTCGCCAGCAATTATAACACCCTGGTATTCAACATTCAGGCTGCAAAGAAGATTCCCAGCTTCACAAGTTCCTCCAGCGGCGGCGCTCCCACCATCAGCCTGACAGGAGAAGAAACCAGTGTTTACGACAGCAACGGCGTTCTGTCCAATTTCTCTTTCACGGGCGGAAATGGTGCGGAGTTCTACAAGAGCGGCAGTACCCTATACATCACCCAGACTGGCACGATTTCTTCCTCTACGGTTTTCAAGGCGACCCGGTATCTGCCCTCCGCTGCCAACTCCACCTACAACATTTGGTATATGTCGGGTTCCAGCTATCAGACAACGGTATCCCTGGCCAGCGCTTCCAGCGGCAATCTCAACGCCTATTTCAAGCTGAAAGCCCCTGATCCGGGAACCATCAGCCTGACGAAAACCACTGAGGACGGCAAGAACCTGAGCGGCTGGCAGTTTGGAATTTACTCCAATTCTGCCTGCACTACGCTGGTTTCGGGGCCTCACACCACAAATACCAGCGGTAAGATTTCCGTCACAGGGCTTACCCCCGGCACCTACTATGTCAAGGAAATCGGGCAAACAGACAGCGCAATTAATGCTCTGTACTACTGTTCCAGCACCAACCCACAGTCAGTGACCGTGACCGCAGGTGCCACAGCAACCGTCAGCTTCGTGAACAAGTTGAATACTGGCAGCGTGAAGCTGATTAAGGCCACGAACACGGGGGCAAACCTGAGCGGCTGGCAGATTGGGATTTATACGGATGCCGCTTGCTCCAACGCTGTGTCTGGCTCTCCCTTTACCACCGGGGCAGACGGTACGGTAACGGCTGCGGGCTTACAAAAGGGAACCTATTATGCGAAAGAGATTCCCACGGACGATCCCTATTGGGAATTTGACACCGCTGTGAAGTCTGTAACAGTTGCTGTTGGAAAGACCGCAGAAGTCACCTTCACCAACACCCACTATGGACGCATCGAAATCCGCAAGACCACAAATACAGGCAATCAGCTTGGCGGCTGGATATTCCGGGTGAGAGATTCCGAGGGTAACTCCTACGGAGACTTTACCACCGACGACAATGGCTATGCTTGCACAGACAATCTACCGTTGGGACGGTACACCGTAGTGGAGCTGCCCACGGAGGATGATTACTGGCTGACAGAGCTGGGCTTCCATGATGTGACCGTAAAAGCCGGTGAAACCACCGTGGACACATGGCTCAATAAGGAGCAGGGCCTGGCTTGGTTCCACAAAAAGACCAATACCGGCGAATCGGTGGAAGGCTGGCACATTACAGTCTATACGGATGAAGCCTGCACCCAGAAGGTCGGCACCCTTATCACCAACGAGGATGGTCGGGCTGGCTATTACCTTGACCCCGGAACCTATTGGGCAAAAGAAACCGGCGACGAACATGGGCGCTTTGAGGACGAATACTGGATGGTGGACGAAACTGTCCACAAGTTTGAGATCAAACCCCATGAGGATGTGTCCATTACCTTCACCAATGTTCAGTACGGTAGGCTGAAAATCACCAAGACCGTAGAGGGCGGCGGCAGCGTTGAGGGCTGGCAGTTCAAGATCACGGATGCCGAAGGAAAGGTTCTGGACGGCTCCCCCTTTGCCACCAACGAGGACGGCATCATTCTGACCGGGAATCTGCTGCCCGGAACCTACACCATAGAGGAGATTCTGCCGGAGGACAGTCTGTATGAATGCACCAGCGAGAATCCCCAGACTATCACTGTAAAACAGGGTGAGATTGCCGAAGTATCGTTCATCAACGCCCTGCGCACCGGCAAGGTGACTGTGGAGAAGATCGACATTACCGGCAGTCCTCTGGCGGGAGCCACCTTCCGGCTGGAATGGAGCGCAGAGGGTTCTCTGTGGTATCCCGTAACCTACTCCGAAAGTATTGTTCGTGGTGGCTGCTCCAATCCCGATGTTGAGGACGGGAGCCTGACCACCGGGGCAGACGGCATTCTGGAATGGGGCAATCTCTATCCCGGTTTGCAGTACCGCCTGACGGAAACCAAAGCCCCGGATGGCTACAATCTTCTGGATGGAACTGCCTTTGAGGGCGAACTTGCCTCCGACAATATGAGCGTCAGTTTGCGAGTGGTGAATACCAGAACCTATACACTTCCCAAGACCGGTTCTACTGGGCTTCGATTGTTCCCCGTTTTTGCACTGATTCCGGCTTTTGCCTGTTCTTCCGGCCTTGTTTTTTCTATTCTTCGTAAAAGGAGATCGTAAATGAATCCCTCCCACATCTTTGCCAGAGATCATCCTCTGGCTATTTTCATTCCACAAACAAAAACAAAATGACTTCAAGAGAGGACAATTACAATGAAATCTATCAAAAAGCTTTTTGCAATGGGCCTTGCCTTGATGATGGCTCTTTCTATTCCTTTTTCCGTGTCTGCCGCCGAGCTGGAGGATGCCCCCATTGATGAATCCAGAACCGGCTCCCTGACCATCTACAAGTACGATCTCACCAACGCCGAAAAGGACGGCGTTTGGGATTCCTCCTATGTGTCCACCGGCGTGTTCGACCAGACCGGCGTGAACGATGTGCTGGGCGGCTCTGGTACTTCTCTGGGCAACGGCGAAACCGGCTACGGCTACGCCATCAAGGGCGTGGAGTTCAGCTATATTCAGGTTGCGGATATTGTCCAGTTCTCCGAGTCTGAAAATGACAGCCGCAACGACAGCCATGTGGAAGTGCTGTACGCCATCGACAAGACTAAGGGCGCGGACTTCCTGAAAGCACTGAACCTGGCAGATGGCGCACAGCGCTACACCAACGCCGATGCTCTGGATTCCACCAAATATTACTATCAGTCCGATGTGCTGATCGACGCTCTGGCTGCGGCTCTGGAATCCAACTCCACTGTGGTTAAGAACGCTCTGGAAGCCTACATCTCCGCAAACGGCGGCACTGCCATGCCGCTGACCGATGCCTACGGCAAGACCAAGGCAGAAAACCTGAATCTGGGCCTGTATCTGGTCGTGGAAACCAAGGTTCCCGAAATGGTCGTATCCACCACCGATCCCTTCCTGGTATCCGTCCCCATGACCTCTGTCAACGGCACCAACGCCACAGACGGCGGCACCCGCTGGATTTATGACATTACCCTGTATCCCAAGAACCTGACCGGCATTCCCTCTCTGGAAAAGACCCTGCGGGAGAATCAGAATGACACCGGCAAGACTGATGCCTATGCCCACACCGGCACCGCTTCCGCCGGCGATACCATCGACTACCAGATCATTTCCACGCTGCCCTCCATCACCTCCGAAAGCACCTTCCTGTCCTGCTACACCTTTGTGGATACCCTGTCCAAGGGTCTGACCTACAACAAGGGCGATGTGGTGCTGGAGTTCTTCACCGATGCTGCCTGCACTGATTCCGTCGCCAAGTGGACAGAAAACGACGGCAAGTTCGCTGTTGCCTACAATACTACTGACGCTGGCGAATCCGTTATGACCATCGAGATGACCGCTGACGGTCTGAAGGAAATCAACACCTCCAAGGCCGTTTACACCGAGGCCAGCATGGTCAATTCCGGCTATTCCGACTGCACTCTGCGCATTACCTACGCTGCCAAGATGGACAGCAGCGCAGACGTGGTTTTCGGTGATACCGGCAACGACAACAAGGTTGTCCTGACCTGGAAACGCAGCTCCCAGAATTACTATGACACCCTGGTGGATGACTGCCATGTGTTCAGCTATGGTATTGATCTGACCAAGCTGTTCTCTGACGGCAAGGGCGATTTCTCCAAGGTGGAGTTCCTGATCCAGAACAAGACCGACAACTATTTTGTAAAAGCCGAACTGAATGAGGACGAGGGCGTTTACTATGTGGTGGATCATGTGACCGACAAGGCGGATGCCACCCATTTTGTCCCCGTCAAGACCGCCGATTCCAAGGGTAAGATCATCCTCAAGGGTCTGGAAGATGACACCTACACCATGACCGAGGTGCGCACCGACAGCGGATATGTTATGCTGAAACAGGGTATCGATGTGGTCATTTCCAAGACGGAAACCACCGGCCTGTGCGACATCTATGAATCCGATGTACTGGGCCTGATCCAGAATGACCCCCGGTATGCTGAAATCATCAAGGACACCGGTGATCTCAAAAATATGCCCCAGAAACATCTGGAACACAAGCTGATGACCGCTTCCGCTACCGTGGACGGCAAGAAGGTCAACATGGTGGAAGACAACGGCAGTATCAATGCCGAAGCGCCCCTGACCGTTGTGAATACCCGCGGCTTTGACCTGCCCAAGACCGGTGATCACGGTACCTGGATGTATAGCATCGGAGGCGTGCTTCTGATGGCTGTTGCTGCAAGTGCCATGTTCTTTGCTCTTCGCAAGAAGGGTTCCGTCAACTAACCTTTTCCATCTGTCCCGGAGGGAAACCTCCGGGACCCTTTTCTGGAGGTACATACTTTGTGAAACACAAAATATCTATCATTGTTGCCGCACTTCTGATCTTCGCCCTCGCTCTGGGGATAACACTTTACCCACTCATTAGTAATTATGTAAATCAAAAGTATGCTTCGACCATCTACACCAAGTATGAGGAGATGATTCAAAATGTTGACGAAACAGAATTACAGGAAGCCCGCAGTCTTGCGCAGTCTTACAACCAAGCGCTGGCACCGGTATCTTCCTATGACAAGGAAGGTATTTCGGAGGCCAGCCACAACTACGATTCCCTCTTGAACCTGGGTGGGAACGGCATTATGGGTTACATCGAAATCCCCTGTATTCAGGTAAATCTGCCGATCTACCATGGCACGGACACCGAGACATTGGAACGAGGCGTGGGGCATCTGCTGGGCAGTTCACTTCCTGTAGGCGGCTCCAGCACCCACGCAGTATTATCCGGGCACTCCGGCATGGCAGGACAGAAGATGTTTACCGACCTGCTTCAGATGAAAACCGGCGACATCTTCTATCTCCATGTGTTGGGAGAAACCCTTGCCTACGAAGTGGACAGCCTGAACACGGTGCTGCCCCATGACACCAGCCTGTTGGGCATTACAGACGGTTCTGATCTATGTACGCTCATCACCTGCACCCCGATTGCGGTCAATTCCCACAGACTGCTGGTTACCGGTCACCGGATTCCCTTTGAAGCTGCAAAGGAAATGGTGGAGGAAGCTCAGCTGGAGGATACCGAAGTTGAATCCACTTGGGAACAGGAATATCTGCGGGGGCTGTATATCGCCATCGCGGTTGTTCTGATTCTCTTCCTCATCTGCATTGTGGTGGCACTACTGGGGAGAAACAACGATGCGTAAACGAATAGCATTGTTTTTCCTCTTACTCATATTTCTTACCGGGTGCCTGATATCCCTATTTCCCGTAATCAACGGACTATTGTACCGGGAGAAGATGAAAACCACAGTGTCCGAATTTCAGTCCAATACGGAGCAACAACTGCCGCCTGTGATTATTCTTCCGTCTGGCGATTCAGATCCCACAGAATACACACCTGCCATCCATCAGGAGCTGTGGAACGATATTCAGCAGTATAACAGGAAGCTGTTTCAGACCCGGCAGGAAGGAATAAAGGGTCTTGAGAGCCTGGAAGAATCTTGTTTCCAACTATCGGACTACGGTATCAGCAGCGAAGTGTTTGGCGTTCTAGCAATCCCGGCTCTTGATCTGGAGATGCCAGTGCACCTTGGTGCATCCAGCCGGAATATGGCTCTGGGAGCTGCCCAGTTGGGGCAGACCAGCATCCCGGTGGGAGGGAAGAACACCAACACGGTTATCGCGGGGCATCGGGGTTGGAATGGCGCGGATTACTTTCGGTACATTACCGAGCTGGTGCCGGGAGACCACATCACGATAACCAACCTATGGGAAACCCTGGAATACACGGTCGTCGGGACAAGGATTATCTCGCCGGATGATGTGGATGCCATCAAAATCCAGCCCGAAAAAGATATGATTACGCTCTTTACCTGCCATCCCTATGCGTCCGGTGGGCGGCAGCGGTATCTTGTGTTTTGCGAAAGAATAAACAACGAAATCAGAAAGGATGATTCAAAATGATCAATCACTACCACTTTGCCGGAGGCGGCTGCAATGAAAATATTCGCACCATGGGTTTCCCAGTACTCATTGTGAACATTGAGGCAACCGTTCCCTCTGTGCCCCAGAATCAGAAGGAGACCAACAATTTGACCAACAAAGAAAAAAACAGAGCCTTGGTATACTGTCTGTGTCCAAAGTGCCGGGCCATGTTCTTCAGTGCCAAGAAGTTCTATATCACACGGGTTGACCCTTATCAGGTCGAAAAAGATGACTGCACTTTCTGCCAGACCGGTGCCGGATTCGACTACCGCGTTGTCCCCAGAAATCCCCACAGCAACCGCAATGGAGGTTACCATGACTGAGAAAAGAATGGCAGGAGAGTATGAGATTGTTCAGGCAATTTCCGTCGGCCCTACGGAGATTGTTCTGGGTTACTCTCCTCAGAATGAAGCCCTTCCCTACATGACAGCGTTCTACACCCAAAACCAATTGTTTACCGCATACCAGCACTGCATTGCGGATGACAGCTATCCCCATATTCTGGGTATTTTCTCTGAACGCATGACAGACGCCGTAAAAGAGCTGGAACGCCAGCTATCCGCTGAGAACACAGCAGCGGTAGACAACAGACCCTATAACCAGCAGAAATGCCTGAGTATCGAGCAATGCAGTCTGATATCTCATGCTGACGATCTTCATCAGAAGGTGGTTATCATTAAGCCGGATGTTTTGAAACCGGAATACCAGCTGGCCACCAGGCAGCTTTATCTATGTACCGGAGGATTTGGTGCTTCCCCCAATAGCCGCGGGTCTGCCTGCTTCTGCACCAATCTATTTACCGGGAAGCACAGCCGTTTTGAACGCAGCGACATATTGGCCACCCTTGAAACTGACGCAGTACCAAAGTGGGCGCAGGAAAAGCTCTGCAAGGCACTTCAATCTCAGCAAAAGAAGGAAAAGGTGAAGGAGGAAACGCGATAATGGATTTCTCAATCAGAACTGCAACCCCGGCAGAGCAGATGTATTCCTACAGCCAAAGCAGCCAGATAGAAGGTCAAACCGGCTGCATCGGACATCTCCAAGCTGACTTTGATTCGGATGGAAACAGCTTTTATTCCTCCTGGGCAGACCACAACGCAAGCCTGAAGGATCAGGCGTTCAAGGATGAATTCGATCATCTAATAAACACGCTGCGTGGTTTGGAAGCTCCCGATGCTTCACAGACCCAACACGAGGCAATTCTTAGAGACAGAGCAGTGCTCACTTCGTACTGCTATCGGCACCCGGACAGCAAGAAACCAGGTTTCTACGGCAGAGAGCTGACGCTCAGAGCCGATACGCAGAAACACGCTTACATTCTCCGCCTCAATCCTAAAAAAGGCGATTACAATCTGTACTGCTACTGCTATCGCAAGGACTGGTTTGACCGGCATCTGAATAACGCGGAGAAGGGAATCCGCTTTATTGATCCGAACTACAAAGAGCTGTTTCGGATAGAGGATGGCGACAAAATTCGGTACTTCACAAACAGCGGAGAGCCCCGACATTTGATTTGCCGCTACATTGACGACTATCATTTTGAGGCAACCAGCGATCGGTGGAAGAACCTGTACCACATCTGCGAGTTTGCAGAACAGTATCAAAATCAAGGCTGTCACGGCATTATTCCGCTGCGGCAGTCGCTCCCGGAGAGCTGTTTCAGCACGCTGGGGACCACCGGGGAGCTGATTGTTATCACCAAAGGTGAGAAAGGTTACTCACCCACAGATGTATTCCCGCAGAACACTTCCCCCAAAGAAGGTGCAGCTGCTTTGAATGCAGCCAATGGCGTGACCAAAGCGCAGGAAGCGGCAATGGTGGCTGGTTCCATGTTTGGCTGGGAAACGCCTGCTGCAAACCCCAAGAATTATGATGCCCTCGGTCAGCCGCTCAAAAACCAACGGCGTTCTCACGCTTCGGAGCGCTAGAAAGGAACTACAATGGATACCACGCCTCAGAAGTATCACCGTGGTGATATTTATTACGCAAATCTCGAACCGCATCTGGGCTGTGAACAGGGCGGCATTCGCCCTGTTCTGGTGGTTCAGAACGATGTTGGTAATAAGCACTCCAAAACGCTTATTGTGTCAGCCCTGACGAGCAGGACGGCTACCAAAGCGAAGTTGCCCACTCATGTGTTCTTAGACCACATCCCCGGAATGTACGCCCGAATCCCATCTCTCGTCCTGCTGGAGCAGATTCACACACTTGACAAATCCCGCTTATTGGGCTATATCGGCTCGCTCTCCGATTCCCAAATGAAACAGGTCAACACCGCACTGAAATGCAGTCTTGAATTATGACAAACCAGCTGGGCAGAAGCTACCTGCCCAGCTTTATACATAGATTTTTAGAGGAGGTTTTCCCAATGGAAGAAATCACAGCTACATATACTCAGCTCTTTCAAAACTACCCCGATGTCGTTTCCACCCTGCAATTATGCGAAATGCTCGGTGTCAGTGAGCGTACAGTATATCGACTCCTGGTGACCAACCAGATAAAGCACTTCAAGGTCGGCAGGGCTTATCGTATCCCGAAGGTGAATGTATTTGCCTTCATGGAAAGTGAGTGCGGGGGTTGACAAACTTGCCGGAATTTACTGCTGATGATACCATATAGCCATGCAAAAGATCACAATGCTAATGAACAGGAGGAACGCATATGGTTACAGGTCACCTAAGAGAGCAAAACGGCTATTTCCAGATGATTCTGACATGGAAAGATGCCTCTGGAAAGCGGCGGAGCAAGTCCATCAGTACCGGACTCACCGTTAAGGGAAACAAGAAGCGGGCAGAGAAAATGCTCATGAAAGCCCGTTCCGAGTTTAACCCGGACAATCTCGCTGTCAACAAGGGAATGCTGTTCACCGATTTTCTCGGGAAATGGCTCAATGACAAGGTTACAGATATTCCCGCAGAGGAGTATTCCAACTTTGCCTACTATGTAAAATCGAACATCGCGCCTTACTTTTCTGCACACAACGCAAAGGTCACGGAAATCACCGATCAGGAGCTGATTGCATACTTCGAGACCGAGCGATTGCAGAACGGCACCGGCAACAAAGCCTTGCTGTCAATCAATCGCACGATCTGCACAGCGCTGGACTACGCGGTCACCATCGGCTGGAGATCTGACAATCCAGCGCATGACATCAATCCGTGCCTGATGAGCACCACCCCATACTTCACCGATTTCCTGCTTGACTGGCTTAGCGTTATCAAACTCAAAGTTAAGTCTACAACCTATACTGGTTATGAAAAGACTATCAAGTCCAGAGTTATTCCTTATTTCAAAGAGCATCACCCCAACCTGCGCTTGGATGCAGTTACTGCAAAACACATTCAGGACTACTATTCCTATGAAATGAATGTCAACAAGGTTTCTGCGAATACTGTGAAGCATCGACATGCAAATATCCACAAGGCTCTTTCTTACGCATATAAGACAGACCTGATTCCATCAAATCCAGCAGATAAAGTGGAGCTGCCCACGATAGATAAATATGTTGGGCACTTCTACAATGCGACACAAATTGAAAAGCTGTTTAAGATTTTTGAGGGAGACCCCGCTGAGTTTGGCGTTATTGCGGCCTCGTTCTACGGCTTGCGTCGCAGCGAAGTTCTCGGTTTGAGATGGGATGCCATCGACTTTGAAAATAAAACCATCACAATTAGGCATACAGTGAACGAAGCGCGAATTGATGGGAAATGCACATTGGTCATGGCAGATACCACAAAAACGAAATCTAGTTTTCGGACACTTCCACTCGTGGCTCCCTTTGAAGAAATGCTTCGTAAAATGAAAAAGGAGCAGGAAGAGAACAAAAGGCTGTGTGGTAATTGCTATTGCCAGGATTATATCGGCTATATCTATGTGAATGAGATTGGCGAGATTATTAAGCCTGGTTTCCTTACCTCACATTTTGCGTCAGTGTTGAAAGCCAACAATATGCCGAGGATACGCTTTCATGATCTTCGACACACATGTGCCTCTCTTCTGTTCGCACAAGGCGTTAGCCTTAAAGAGATCCAAGCATGGCTTGGACACAGTACAATCGGAACGACAGCTAATATTTATACCCACTTGGATGAGAATAACAAGCTGTCCTCTGCCAATGCGATTCTCTCTATTTTGCCTAAAAAATAATTCTCAGAGCAATAAACTGCTCTGAGAATTAAGAGAATGGTGCCGCTAACCGGGCTCGAACCGGTACTCTGGAAACCAGAACGAGATTTTAAGTCTCGGGTGTCTACCAATTCCACCATAGCGGCGTATTCAATCCCTCCAATGGAGGGATATGAAGTTGGAGGGATGTGTTGGAGGGATGTTCCAACACAGAGAAAAATCAAATTGAAAAAGTTGGCTGTTTGCAAGCACAATTCGGATTAGGTGCTGCATCCGGCCCACGGGATTTTAAGTCCCCTGTGTCTACCAATTCCACCACAGCGGCGTTCCATTATCATACCACAACTTTTTTCCGCCGTCAAGCTTATAGTTGGTCAAGATTCAGGGCAAAGGCGCCCAGGCAGTTGTCCAGAAACCAGTCAAGCTCCGGACGCTCCATGGCTTTCATGGCGTCCCAGGTCTGTTTCGCGGCTGTGTCAAACTCCGTGTTGCCCGCTTTCTGCTCCTCCAGGCACTTGATGTGGGCGGACAGCTTGTCTGCTCCCTTTACAAAGGGAAGAACCTCCTCGTCATCTTCCAGCACAAGATGCTCATAGCTGGAACGAAGGGCCTCCGGAAGCATGGCAAGGAGCCGATTGCCCGCAATCCGCTCTACCTGCTTGTAGGCGTCCTTGATGCTGGGATTGTAGTACTTGATGGGGGTGGGCAGATCCCCGGTGAGAATCTCCGAGGCGTCATGGTACAGGGCCGCCACAGCGCAGCGATCCGGGTCAGGGGTGGGCAGCTTCAGAATATCCCGGCGGATCAGGGCCAGGGCATGGGCAAGGACAGCCACCTGATGGCTGTGTTCGGAGATGTTTTCGGAAAAGGTGTTGCGCATCAGTCCCCAGCGGGTGATATAGCGCATCCGCCCCATGAGAGCGTAAAATTCGTTGGCCATGGATTTTTCCTTCTGTATCTTAAATTCCCGCGATTTCCCCCAGCATTTGGGGAAGCAGGTCAGGGGAGGGGCACAGGTGCCTGGCACCGGCATCCTCCAAAATCTCCCGGTCACGGAAGCCCCAGAGAACGCTCACGCAGGGTACCTGGGCGTTTTGGGCTGTAAGAATATCCACCTCGCTGTCGCCCACATAGATGCAGGTATTGGCATGAATGGATTCCATGGCAAGGCGCAGCATGTCCGGAGCGGGCTTCCTGGGACAGCCGGGGACTTCACCCAGAGCGAATATCCCTGGAAAGTGGTGGGCGCACAGAGGCTTCACAGCGGTGTCGGGCTTGTTGGATACGATGGCCAGAGGAAAGTCCTGGCGCAGCGCTTCCAAAGCGGGTAAAATACCGTCGTAGGGCTTGGTTTTGATCTGGCAGTGAGCTGTGTAATAGGGCTTGTAGACACCCAGCACCCGCTCAATTTCCTCCGGAGCCGTATCTGGGGGAAGGGACATGCGGATTTGGTTATACGCGCCGTTTCCCACGAACATCCGCAGTTCCCTGAGTGTCCGCTCCGGGTAGCCGCAGAGAGCGAGGGCATAATTGGTTGCGTCCAGCAGGTCATCCAGGGTGTTTAAAAGGGTGCCGTCCAAGTCAAAGAGAATGCCTGTCTTCATTTAAATTCCTCGATTCTTCAGAACGCGAATGTCTTCTCCCACGAAAGTCAGACGCTGGAAGCTGTGAAGCCGGGAAGCAATCTGGGGAGAGTACCGGCGGCTCATTTCATCGATGTTCAGGTTGGTGGAGATGATCATGGGCTTCCCGGCCAGCAGCCGGTCATTGATCAGGCTGTACAGGGACGCGGTGACAAACTGACCGGGTAGCTCGGTGCCCAGGTCGTCCAGAATCAGCAGGTCGCAGGAACGGAACTGCTCCACCTTCCGGGCGGCCTCCTCACTGGGATTGAACCGGGCCTGCTCCAGGGCGGAGAACAGCTGGGCGGCAGTCTCGTAGACTACGCTGTAGCCCCGGTCAGCAACGGCTCTGGCAATGCAGGCGGAGAGGAAGGTTTTGCCAAGACCTGTGCCGCCGTTGAACAGCAGATTGCCGCCGGAAACGGAGAAATTAAAGGCGTAGCTCCGGCAAATCTTCAGATTTCGCTCCATGATGGCCCGGGGGCTGGCTCCGTACTGGGGGTCGAACCGGTCAGGATAGTAGTCCAGCCGGAACTGGCTGAAGGTCTCCTTGCTGCCGGAGAGAATGGATATCTCCTTCTTCTGCTCCTGACGGCACAGCTCCTGAAGGCACTCGCACATGGTGCTGCCTACATAGCCGCTGCCGCCGCAGTGGACGCAGATGGGGCTGTCATCCAAATAGCCCTCTTCAAAATTCTCGGCGGCAAGGCGGGCGCGTTCCCGCTGTAAGGCGAGGTTTTCATCTCGCACCCGCTCCATCATGGCCCGGCCGTCGCTGCCCTGAAGAAAGGCTGCCTGGGCCGCCTGGGCCATGGAACGGCGAAGCTGAGCATCGATTTCCCGGATCCTGGGAACCTTGGCATAGGCCTGCGCCAGATGCTGCCGGTTTTCTGATTCCCGATCCTCCTTTGCCTGGGCCAGTCTGGCCCGGGCGCGCTGAACCACTTCCAAAGAATAGCCCATGGATTACCCCTCCCTTAAAACACGCTGGATGGCCTCCAGCTCTGCCTGACCCAGCTGACCGGAAGCGCCCTTAGGTATGGAAGGCTTGCGGTCGCCGCCCAGCACATCCTCCGGGGAGGTGAAGCCCTGCTCATGCCAGCGCTGCAAAATCTTATTCATATAGGCCCAGTTCAGGCCACCGGTATTGAGGCAGGTGCGCTCATAGGCCATGGAGATCAGTTCCTCCCGGAAGCCCATATCCAGCCAGCCTTGGGCGTAGCGCTCCTCGGCGGCAGTCAGGTTGCGGCCGTGGATCTGCAGGATCTTTTTCAGCCGGGACAGCCGGGAATTGCGCAGATTCTGCTCCCGGATAAAGGCGGCGGCACCCTCCATGGTGTCGATTCCCTGCTCCGCCCAGGCGTAGGCTTCCTTCTCAATGGTGCGCAGGGAAGGGTTGCGAAGGCTGCCCCGCTGCCGCGCCCGATCCTTGCAGTAGCATACCAGTACGGAGATCACGTCGGCAGGCATTCCCAGATACCGGGTAAAGCCCAGGAGAATCTTCAGCTCCTCCGTATTGAGGGTTTTCCCCAAAAGCCGCTGGATTTCGCTGTAGAGGCTGCGGAAGGAATTGTCCTCCTCCATGGCGGCGAGTACATCCTGCTCGGAGTAGCTGGGCCGCTCTCCGGGGAGCATGGGCGCGGGACGCTCATCCGCGATCAGGCCTAGCTGCCGCAGAGTGACCTCGGCGCAGCCGATCCGGGAAGGGGAGAGGGAAAGCTCCGCCTCGGCGGAGGAGATGGGATTGCCCGCTTTTATGTAGATGTAAAGCAGGGACGCGTCAGGGCTGGCGGCTGCCAGCAGCTTCTGCACGTCGCTTGCGGATAGGTTGAGTGGGATACTGGTCATGAAAACTTCCTCACAAAATTCGCTAATTACGGATATTATACCACAACTTCCCACGGAGGACAACGGCAAAGAAAAGGAGATTTTTGTAAAAAAAGCCCCGCCGTTTTTGGCGGGACACAGGATGTTGTGTTTTTGGGGGGAAGTGAATCACAGTTGTCCAAGAAGTGTCAGGATCCCCAGACAGTGTGCCTCCTCCCGGGCAGCCAGCAGCCGGAATACCGGCCCGTATTCCCCGTCAATGGCCCGGGCGGAATATTCCGTCAGGGCGGATTTCGCTCTGGGATAGCAGGCCTCCAGAATGCGCCGGGCATTTTTGGGGTGAGAGGGGGCGGAGGGAACCGGCTCGCCTCTTCCGAAGGACTTCAGCTGCATCCCCCGCAGCGCAAAGACCGTGTCCTGCTGCCCGGCGGACAGGCTTTGGGCGGCCTCCCGCTGCTTTCCGCTGAGGGAGGGAACAAGGCATCGATAGAGAGCGGACAGCTCTATGGCAGAGGTGAGCAGACTGTGCAGATCTCCCGGAGACATTCCCTGGACAGGGACGGCTGCCACCCGCTTCCATACCTGCCGGGCGGTTTTGGGGTCAATGGATTCCATGGGCATTCCTCCTTCCTTCCAGTATAGTCCATGGAAGAGGGAAATTTGCAAAAACTTTTGAAAAAAGACTTCCTTTTTTCGGACAAATGTGCTATAATTTTTATTGTTAACAGAGACTGCCCAGGGTCAGGAGGTCTGATTATGCCCAGAACCAGCAATAAAGCAGAGCTTATCATGAATTATGTAAACCAATTTATTCAGGAAAACGGCTATTCTCCCTCGGTTCGGGAGATCGGGGCCGCGGTGGGACTGCGGTCTACGGCCTCTGTCAGCTATCATCTTCAGGCCCTTCAGGAGAAAGGCCTGCTTCAGGCACCCGGGGCAAAGGGACGGAAGCGGGCGTTGGTCACGGGCGCCAGGCCCGGGCAGATTCCGGTGGTGGGCATGGTCACGGCGGGCATCCCCATTCTGGCTGTGGAAAACCAGGAGGGAACCATTCCATGGAACGAGCCGGGCTGCTTTGCCCTGCGGGTTCGGGGCGACAGCATGATTAACGCCGGGATCCTAAGCGGGGATAAGGTGGTTGTGCGGCCCCAGCAGACCGCCGATGACGGTCAGATTGTGGTGGCCAGAATCGAGGACGAGGCCACGGTCAAGCGCCTGCGCCGGAGAAATGGGGAAATCTGGCTGATGCCGGAGAACGAAAACTACGAGCCTATTGACGGCACAAACGCGGAGCTGATCGGCGTTGTCCGGGGCGTAATCCGGGAGTATTGAGTCGGAGCAGAAGATTGTCCGTCCAATAAGAAAAAAAGTACTTGACAAATGGACACAAATGGTGTTTAATAAGCATAACATAAAATTAAGCACAAACCTGAGAAGCGGGAGTAAAGCTGCAAGCGCATCCACAGAGAGTTTCGCATAGCTGAGAGCGGAGCGAAAAGCGGGGCAGAAAATGGGCCGCGGAGGGCAGAGAGAACGGCGAAGGCCTAGTATCCTCTGACGCAATGCCAGCGTTATCGGGCAGAAAGCGTGTTGGCGCTTTCCTGAGGCGGTCGGTTTTCCGGCAAACAAGGTGGTACCGCAGAAATCGTTATTTCTGTCCTTGTTCCCCATAGGGGAACAAGGACTTTTTCATTTTCAGGAGAAAGGAGAATAATCTAATGTATGAACCTGGTCGGCGATGGCGACGCTTACCTGTCCCCATCCGGAAATCAACAAATATATTTGACATGAAAAAGGAGTATTCTACTATGAAAAAGGTTATTTCTCTCATTCTCACGGTTATCATGATTGTATCGGTTTTCTCCGGCTGCGCCTCCGGCGGGGCAGAGCGCCCCAATGGGGAGAAAACCTACCGTGTGGCCATTGTCCAGCAGCTGGACCATTCCTCTCTGGATGAAATCCGGACTGCCATTTCCGCCCAGCTGAATGACCTGGCGAAGGAACTGGGTGTTACCCTGATCATCGACGAGTATAACGGCCAGAACGACAACAGCCTTTTAAGCCAGATCGGCGCTCAGGTCATGGATAAGAAGACCGACCTGATTATCCCCATTGCCACCATGGCGGCCCTGAGCATGGTCACCGCCGCCGAGGGTACCGATACCCCTATTGTCTACGCTGCTATTTCCGATCCGGAATCCGCCGGACTGACCGGACTGCCCACCGTGACCGGTGTTTCCGATGCCCTGAATACGCCCTTTATCATGGATATGATGCTGGCCGCCCAGCCCAATGTGAAGACCGTGGGTCTGCTGTACTCCAACAGTGAGGTCAACTCTGTGACTCCCATCGCCGAGGCCAAGGCCTACCTGGACAGCAAGGGCATCTCTTACCTGGAAAAGACCGGCAACACCTCCGGCGAGATCATGGAGGCTGCCGCTTCCATGGTGGGTCGGGTAGATGCCGTGTTTACCCCCACTGACAATGCGGTCATGGCTGCGGAGGCTTCTGTTGCGGAGACGCTGAATGCTGCCGGAATCCCCCACTACACCGGTGCCGACTCCTTCGTCCTCTCCGGTGCCTTCACTACCTGCGGTGTCAACTACACGGAGCTTGGCCAGAAGGTGGGAGATATGGCCTTTGCCATCCTGATGGGCGGCGAGATTCCCGCTGACTTCCATGTGATGGACGGCGGCATCATCACCGTGAACACCGAAACCGCCGAGCTTGTGAACGTGGACTACAGCTGCTTTGCTTCCATGGCGAATACCGTGAAGGAAGTCGTGACCGGCGAATAATTCAGATGGGCTTCCCCTTCCTCCGGGAGGGGGAAGCCATAATTGGGAGGACTTATGATTTCTGCTGCTGTGATTTTCAGCGCCCTGGAGCTGGGCTTTATCTATGCCCTGGTGGCGCTGGCGTTGTTTTTAAGCTTCCGGGTGCTGAACATTGCCGATATGACCACCGACGGAAGCTTTACCCTGGGCTGCGCTGTGTCTGCCACGGTAGCTGTGGCGGGCCATCCGCTCCTGGCGCTGCCCGCCGCCATGCTGGCGGGAGCCGCCGCGGGCAGCGTCACCGCCCTGCTGCAAACCAAGCTGAAGGTTCCGTCAATTCTTGCGGGTATCATCACCAATACGGGACTGTATACCGTGAACCTGGCGGTGATGGGCTTTTCCTCCAACGTCAGCATGATGCGTACCCCAACCATTTTCACCATGACCCAGGGCGCTTTGGGAAGCGTGTATAAGCTGGTTCCCGTTGTGGCGCTGGCGGCCCTTTTCGCAGCCCTGCTGGTGGTGTTCCTGAAAACCCGGCTGGGGCTGTCCATTCGGGCCACCGGCGACAATCCTGACATGGTGCGGGCTTCCTCCATCAATACGGCCTTTACCATCACCGTGGGCCTCGCGGTATCCAATTCCCTGACAGCGCTCAGCGGCGCGCTGCTGGCCCAGTACCAGAAGGCCGCCGATATCAATTTGGGCAACGGCATGGTGATTATCGGCCTGGCCTCTCTGATTATCGGCGAGACCCTGCTGCCCAAGGGGAAGCTGTGGATCAAGGCCCTGGGCGCCGTGGCCGGCTCTTTGGTTTACCGGTTTATTATGGCCCTGGCTCTGCGCCTGGATCTGCCCAGCGAGTGCCTGAAGCTGATCTCCGCTGTGATTGTGGCCGTTGCCATCGGTCTTCCCGCCATTCAAAAGGCCTGGAAGCCCACCGCCAAAGGAGGGGTGAAGGAATGCTGAAGCTGCAAAACGTATCGAAAACCTTCAATCCCGGGACGGTGAATGAGAAGAAGGCCCTGGATGGAATCAATCTGCAGCTTGCTCCCGGGGATTTTGTGACCATTCTCGGCTCCAACGGCGCGGGCAAGTCCACCCTTTTCGGAGCCATTGCCGGCTCCTTCGTGGTGGACACCGGCTCCATCGTTCTGGACGGAACCACCATCACCCATCTGCCGGATTACAAGCGGAGCAAATATATTGGAAGGCTCTTCCAGGATCCCTTAAAGGGTACCGCCCCCAGCATGACCATTGAGGAAAATCTGGCCCTGGCCTATCTCCGGGCATCGGAAAAGCGGTCTCCCTTCTCTATGGTCACCGCCGCCGACCGCCGGGAGTTCCGGGAGAAGCTGGCCATGCTGGAGCTGGGGTTGGAGGATCGGATGGACCATCCGGTGGGGCTGCTCTCCGGCGGACAGCGGCAGGCGCTGACCCTGTTGATGGCAACCCTGGTAACCCCGAAGCTGCTCCTGCTGGACGAACACACCGCCGCCCTGGATCCCGCCACGGCGGAGAAGGTGCTGGCGCTGACGAAGAAAATCGTGGCGGACAACAACATCACCTGCCTGATGATTACCCACAACATCCCCTCGGCTCTGAGCCTGGGCAACCGTACCATTATGATGAACAACGGAAAAATCGTATTGGAGCTTCAGGGTGAGAAACGGACGAACATGACAACGGATCGGCTGCTGAAAATTTTCCATGAGCAGAGCATCAGCAATGACAGAATTCTGTTCAGCGCGGATATGGAGTAAGAAGATCCTGGAAATAGACGGTTGACAGCCACAGCAGTTCGTTCTGCTGTGGCTGCGCTTGCGGTTCAGGCTGTTATGTGATAATATGGAACGAAACAGAGCGGCAAATCAGTATTTATGAAGGAAATTGAAAGCAGAACTAAAGAATAAATTACAGTTTATCTACCATGTTAGGCTGCGTGTGCGAGTTGTGCGCAAAAGGCGCACAAGGAGTGCACTAAGCAGACTGCAACTTTCCCGTCGGAAAGCCCCGCAGGGGATTTTCGACGGCCTGACGAAAGGCGTGACCGTTCCGTCACGCCTTTGGTGTATTTCTCGTTATTCTTCGCTGTCCTTTGGCGGTTCCGTGGGTTGCTGTTGGCTTTCCGCCGCGGTCCGGGCGGCGACCACATTGACGAACAGCTTCTCCGGGTTATGGGGCCGGAAGTGTTGCCAGATCAGCACGCTTACCGCAGCGACGCAGCTCGCTGCCGCCAATGCCTGGCTGACCCGGATGCTGCCCCAATACAGACTGTCCATCCGCAGCCCTTCAATGATTGCGCGGCCCAGGCCGTACCAGGCGGCGTAGCCCAGGGCAATCTGGCCGTCGTATTTGCGATGCCTGGAGGCAAAGTGGAGCAGGCAGAACCCAGCCAGATTCCATAGGGACTCATACAGGAAGGTGGGATGGTAGTATTCCCACTGCCCGGTGACGGTATTGTAAAGGCCCATTCTGGCAAAGCAGTCCGTGGGCGCGCCGAAGGCCTCCCGGTTGAAGAAGTTGCCCCAACGGCCGATGAACTGACCGATGAGAAAGCCCAGCAGCACCAGATCCAGCAGCATGGGAAGGGATACCTTTTTGATCCGGCAGAAGACGATGACCCCCAGAATCGCCCCAAGCACAGCGCCGTAAATGGCAAGGCCGCCCTCCCAGATGTACAGGACGGAAATGGGGTTTTCGGCGTAGTCCGACCAGGAGAAGACCACATAGTAGATCCGGGCGCAGATAATGGCAAAGGGAGTGATCCACAGAACGCCGTCCAGCAGGTCGTCCTCCTTCAGGCCGAATTCCTTACAGCGCCTGGCGGCGTAGAGAACGGCCAGAATCAGGCCCGCGGCAATAATCAGCCCGTAGAAATGGATGCAGAATGGGCCGAGGCAGAGGGTTCTTGGGGGATTGACCGCAATCCCAAAGGTGGGAAAGGAAATGACGGAATAGTTGGCGGGAATCATAGGGCTTCCTCCTTACGAATGGGTTCGATGATGGAAATGGCGCACCTTTCCGGCACAGCCACACGGCGCAGGAAGGCCTGAAGGTCCGACGCCTGAATGTCGGCGCAGACCTCCGGGAACCGGAAAAAGTCGAAATCAGAGAAATAATAGGCGCAAAGCCGGAAGCAGGTGGCGTCGAAGCTGTCAAGGGCACGGATCCGGCGGCCCAGGGCGCTGCGCTTCATCCGCTGGAAGGCGTCCTCCGGGATCCCGTTTTCCACCAGAACCGCGGCCTGGGCGAGGATGGCGTCCCTGACGGCCTTCGGATCGTCGGAATCGCCGGAGCACAGCAGCATGGCACAGCCGTCGATGATCTCAAAGCCGCCGCCGAAGGAGGAGTCGATCAACCCTTCCTCATACAGCCGCAGATACAGCTCAGAGGATTCGCCGAACAGGGCCTCCGCAGCCAGATCCGCCACCATTTCCGTGCGGACGGCATCGTCTCCCAGGCCCAGAGGCTCGCACTTAAAGCCCAGCTGGAAGGTGGGCATGGCCACTTCCATGGCAGCTGTGGTTTCCGGATGGGTGCGGAAAACGTCTTCCGGCCAGTTCCGCAGCTTTTCGCCCACGACCCTTTTTTCGTCTCCCAGGATTTCCCGGGCAATGGCGGCGACGGAATTCGGGTCTACGTCACCGATGACACACAGAGCCATATTCCCCGGGGAATAAAAGGCGCGATGGCAGTCGTACAGCACCTGAGGGGTGATCTCCCGGATGGACTGGGAGGTGCCCAGGATGGGAACCCGGATGGGATGGGTATTATACATGGCTTTCATCAGGTTCTCAAAGACCACGCTGTCCGGCGCGTCCTCGTTCATGCCGATCTCCTGATCGATGATGCCCCGTTCCTTTTCCACACTTTCCTTGGTGAAATAGGGGGTGGACACAAATTCCAGCAGCAGCCGGAGGCAGTCCTGAAAATTCTCGGTGCAGGAAAAATAGTAGGCGGTCATGTCGTAGCTGGTGAAGGCGTTGGTCATGGCCCCCATGGCGGCAAACTCCGCGCTGACATCCCGGTCTCCGGGCAGATCAAACATTTTGTGCTCCAGATAATGGGCAACCCCGGCGGGAGCGTGGTATTCCCTGCCATCCAGGACGAAATCCGTGTGGATGGAGCCATAGTCCGTGACAAAGTAGGCGAGCTTTTTGGTAAAGCCCTTCCGGGGCGCCACCAGAACCCGCAGCCCGTTGGGAAGCAGGTCAGAAAAAAGCGTCTCGTCCAGCTGGGGATAATATACGGATTTCATTGGCTCGCTCCTTTCAGGAAATAGGTGGTATGCAGGGTCAGCGTATTGGCGGCATCAACCACATCCGCATGGGTAACCTGCCGGATGGCGTCCATATAGTCCTGGGGCGTCAGGCGCAGGCCGCTGAGGGCGGCGGTGGCGTAGTAGCCCTCTATGGCGCCGGGAGCGTCATGGGTGGCGCGGAGGGAGGAGAGCAGCGCCTCCCTGGCGGCGTTCAGTTCATCATTGGTAATCTCCCCCCGGCGGCAGGCGTCCAGCTGGTGAAGCACCTCCTCCCGGGTGCGGGCCTCCTGCTGGAAGTCGATCCCGGCGGATACCGCCACAATGCCCTTGCTGCCATAGTAGCCGGAGCTGATGGAGTAGCACAGGGACATCTTCTCCCGGATGTTCATGAACAATTTGCTGGTCATGCCGGAACCGAACAGGGTGTTCAGCACCTGCATGGCGGGGAACTGAGGAGAGCGGTTGGTAATGGGAGTCACAAAGCCCATGCACAGCTTCCCCTGGGAAACGTCCATGGCTTCCGTCTGATCCTGCCCTTCGCAGGGACGGAGGGACGACTGAGGGGGAAGGAGGAAGGGCGTTCTGGGAAGCTCGGAGAACAGCGGCATCAAAAGAGAGGCGACATGATCAGCCTCCGCGCTGCCCACATAGAAAATCTCCACGGGACTGGCGCGCAGAACCTGTTCATAGTGGCGGAGCAAAGCCTCGGGCGTGATGGCCTCCACCTGTTCCGGTTCTCCCAGCCGGGGAATGCCGAAGGTATCCTCCCGGCACATGAGCTTCAGCAGCTGTCCCATGGCATAGGCACGCTTGTCGTTCAGGTCAGACTCAATGGTGGAGATCAGGTTCTTTTTTTCGCTGGCAACCAGGGCAGGGAGGAAGCGGCCCTCTTCCGTCAGAGGCTCCAGCAGAATTTCCCTCAAAAAGGACAGCATAGGCCCCATCACCTGATCTCCGGGAAGGGCGAAGCGGTCGTCCATAAAGCTGAGGAACAGGCCGGTAGTCTGGTAATCGCCCACCCGCCGGACAAGAGGACTGACGGAAGCACCGTAGAGCATGTCCAGATACTCCGTAATGGAGCGCAGGGTGGGATGACGTTTGGTGCCCCGCAGCAAAACGCTGGGAAGCAGAGCGTTCATGGCGGCCTCCTGGGAGGACATAAGCCGGACAAACTGGATACTGAGGGCGCCCTGCTTAAAGCGGGTATCCTGGAACGTCCGGAGGGTAACGCCGGGGAAGAGGGTTTTTGTTTCGATCATGATGGCTCCTTGGGAAAGGGTTCTTTCCGTTTTCTGTTCTTTCGGCTGAATTTACGCAAAAGGCGCAGGCCTCAAAAGCGAATCTTTACACATTATATACTATTTTTTACAAAATAGATAGTAGGACATAAAAATTTAACGCTTTACCGGTTGTTATTTTTCCTTGTTTGCGGTACAATGTACACTGCGATTATGTAATTTAGGAGAGAAACAACCATGGCATGGCTGGAAATCACCATACACACCGTTCCGGGAGACTGCGAAAAGACCGCCGCGATATTGACGGCCAAGGGGTTTTCGGATCTGGTGATCGAGGATCAGAACGAATTTGAAGCTTTCCTGGAGGACAACAGGGCCTACTGGGACTATATTGACGAGGACTTGCAGGAGAAGCTTCAGGGCCTTTCCCGCATTAAGCTGTACATAGAGGAAGGGGACGCGTCTGAGCTGTCCCGGATTCGGGACATCACGGAAGCGCTTGGCCTTCCCATGGATGTATCCCCTCTGCCGGAGACGAACTGGGAGGAGAGCTGGAAGGACAGCTACCCGCCCCAGGAGGTGGGAAAGAGCCTGATCGTTCTGCCCTGCTGGAACGCGGATTTGGAAACAGACCGGAAAAAGATCATTCTGGATCCGGGCCTGACCTTCGGCACCGGCGCCCATCCCTCCACCCAGATGGTTATGGAGGTCATGGAGGAAACGGTAAAGCCTGGATTCCGCTGCCTGGATCTTGGCAGCGGCAGCGGGATATTGTCCATTGCCGCCCTGCGCCTGGGGGCGCAAAAAGCGGTTGGCATGGACATTGACCCAAAGGCGGAGGACATTGCCAGGGAAAACGCCGCCTACAATGGCTTTTCCGCGCCCGCCTTCACCGCCCTGACCGGCAATGTGGTGGAGGACCGGAAGCTGATGGCGGAGCTGAAGAGAGCCTATGATCTGGTGCTGGTGAACATTGTCGCCGATGTGATCATCGGCCTTGCTCCGGTGCTGCCGGAATTTTTGGGTGAGAGCAGCAAGCTGATCTGTTCCGGCATTCTGGACGTCCGGCTTGGGGAGGTTTGCCAGGCTCTGGAAAAGGCGGGTCTTACCATTGTCAACGTAAAAGAAAAAGAGGAGTGGCGCTGCGTTACGGCCCGTTTGGCCGCGCCGAGGGAGGGAAGAGTCCAATGAGTATACCATATCGAACCCGCCGAAAGCTGAAATTCCTGGGCACTGTTGCCATGATCGTGATTCTCGTTTTCTGCGTCACCTGGCTGTGCTGGGTGGTCTGGCTGCAAAGGTATGTGGTGTTTAACGACGAGGGCGCTACCCTGGATTTTAACCGATCCTCCAATGATGTGATCGGTGAGATCCCCAAGGCCCCGGTGGCAAGCCTGGAGGTGCCAATCTACTTTAATGAGGGCGCCAATGCCATCGATACGGAGCAGGAGCTGACCATGCTCAACGGCTACTACATCACCAATGACATGCTGAAAATGCAATCCAACGTGGAGAAATTCAAGCTGCAAATCCAGCGCCTGGACGCCGGAACCCCGGTGATGATTGAAATGAAAGGTCCCTTCGGCTCCTTCTTCTATGATTCCAACCTGGGAGACGCGGTGATCTCCCAGAGCACAGACCTGGCAGCCATGTCGGAGCTGGTGGATCTGATTCAGACAAAGGGCTGCTATGCCATTGCCCAGGTCAGTGCCTTCCGGGATCGGAGCTTTGGCAACAGCCACGTTACAAGCGGTCTGTACATGCTCAACAGAAAAGGCCTGTGGATGGATCAGGGCGGCATGTACTGGCTGGATCCCACCAATGCCACCACCATCAACTGGATTACCTCCGTGGTGCTGGAGCTGAAGGCAATGGGCTTCAACGAGGTCATGCTGGCGGATTTCTGCTTCCCCGATACGGATCAGATTATCTTCAACGGGGACAAGACCGAGGCGCTGGTAACGGCGGCCACCAAGCTGCTGTCCAACTGCAGCGCGGAGGGAGAGAACTTCACGCTTTCCTTCTGCGTGAAGGACTACACCTTCGCCCTGCCTGAGGGAAGATGCCGGATGTATTTGCAGGGAATTGGCGCCGCCAAGCTGGGAGAGATTATGTCCAAGGTGGAGATCGAGAATCCGGAGATCCGGATCGTGTTCCTCAATGACGCGGCCGATACCCGGTATGACGAGTACAGCGTCCTGCGTGCCATGACCGTGGCGGATGAAGTGGAAGCCCGAAGAGCCCAGGGCGGTTAAGTAAAAAACTTGGAGCCTGCCATGTGGCAGGCTCCATTTTGCGCTGTTTCGGGATCATTCGTCCTCTTTATAGTTATCGATGAGGGCCTGAAGCTGGTCAACCTCTGCCCGGGTCAGCCTTTTCCCCCGGGAAAAAGCGGCGATAAAGGCGGGGATGGAACCCTGGAAGGTCTCCTCCACCAGCTCGCCCACCCGGGAGGCCTGGACATCCTCCTTGGTGACCAGGGTGGTGACAATGGAATTCTCGTTTTTCACCACGCCCCGTTCGGATAAACGGCGGATGACGGTGTAGGTGGTGGCCTTTGACCAGCCCAGCTTTTCCTTGCACACCTGCACCAGCTTGGTGGAGTTGATTGGCTCCAGATCCCAGAGAAGCAGGCAGAAACGGTATTCGCTGTCAAAGATTTGGGGGGTGTTGTTCATGAAATATGCCTCCTTATGGTATGGGTGTTGGATATGGTTATCGGCCGCTGTAGTTTCCGTCCAGTCTTTGACCGTCCAGGGTGACGTCAGTGCAGTTACTGCATTGGTAGTAGGGAGCGTTGGGGTACCATTCGTCGCCGATGTCCCGGATCAGGGTGCCGGAGATGGCGGCCCCCTGGGTGTTTTTCAGGGAAATGCCCGCCAGGCTGCATTCGTAGATTTCAGAGTTTACCACCTGCAAATTCCGGCAGGATTCCGTTTGAACGCCGATGGTGCCGCAGCCGAAGAGGCCGCAGTTTTCCACCAGTATGTCTTCGCTGTTCCGGAACAGCACCACGCCGCCTGAGCAGCCCCCCGGCTCCCTGGTGTGACCGGCGGTGAAGCCGGAAAGGGTAACGGCGGAGCAGTTTTCAAAGGTCAGAACGTTGGCGTGCCGTGGGGTGGCGGAGATCACATGGGCGGCCCGGTCATCGCCCGCGGCCCGGATGGTCAGGTTGCTGAGGTTTTCAATGACCAGACCGGGGCCTTCGAAGGCGTATTCCCAGTAGTAGCTGTCAGTGGCTCCGTCGAAGCTGTCGCCCCAGTCGCCCCTGGCTACCTCCGCTTCCACCGCGGCGTATTCGGAGGCTGAGGACAGATCAAACAGAGGAGCGTCCAAAATGATGCAGGTGTCGCTTTGCAGAGCGCTGAGGAATTCATCCACAGAGGAAACATGGACTTCCGTTTGTGGGCCTGTGGAGACGGGATTCACTGTTCCCGGCTTGGCAGGCAAAGCGGCAGGGGCTTCTTCAAATGCCACCTCCGTGCCATTCTGATCTACACCCCGGACACTGCCCTCACCATACCAGTTTCGGATTTGAGCTTCCTCAAAGGTGTTGTCTTGAAGAATCAGCTGCTTCCCGAAGAAGGAGAACATGGCGTCGGTTGTCCGGTTCCCGGAGAAATGACAGTCCCGGAAGGTGACGGCACCCGCAGTGGAGCCGGATGAAAGGACATTCTGGACGTAGTTATTGGTGATGTCACAGCCGGTCAGGGTGATCTCGCCGCATTCGGAGTTGCTGATTACAAGCTGGGCGGGGGAGTCGTCGCCGATGTTATGGAAGGCACAGTCCCGGAAGGCGGCGCTGTCTGTCTGTGACAGGTAGACACCGGCCCCGGAGCAATCGTGGATGGTGCAGTTCTGAGCATCCAGCTTGTCGCAGCGGCTGCTTTCAAGCCCCACGGCCCCGCAGCCGTAGAGATCCAGATCCCGCAGGGAAGCGTTGGTCACCGTCCACAGACGGAGGACAAAGCCCTGGCATGGCTCGGTTTTGAAGGTATGTCCTATGGACAGGCCTTCCAGGGTGACGTTTCCGCAGTCTTTCAGGAACAGCACATCTACGGAGCGGGGATCGGTGAGCAGGTTGGTCTTTCCCGGCCCGGCACCCCGGATGGTCAGATTGGGGACGTTCTGGATGGTCAGCGTGTAGTCTCCGTCGGAACCGGTCCAGGCGTAGTAGGGGCTGGTGGACTTGCCGTAATCGCTGGCGGAGTGGAGGTAGAAGTCGCCCTCACCCAGAAGAATTTCCGCGTCCGGGGCGATGGCTGACAGGAAGTCGTCCACATTGGTGATGGGGCCGGAGGCACCGGCGGATGGCTGAGCGGTTTCCGGGACTGTGGCAGCTGTTGTGGATGCCTGAGAGGCCTGGTCAGGTGTCTGAGCAGGGGTACAGGCGGTGAAGGTACACAGAGTAAGCAGGGTGAACAGAAGAATGAGCGTGGGTTTCATTGGGATCCTCCTTCCTTTTTCAGAGCTTCTTCCACCACAGACTGGATTTCCGCCTCGGGCACATCCTCAATGCTGAGAACATCGGTATAGGTGGTGCCGCTGGAACTGCCGGCTCGGGTCACGATGGAGGTCAGGTTTCCGTCTTCGTCAAAGTAGACGCTGTAGTGGTAGATGGAATGGGAGTCCCGGGAGTAGGCGCCGGTGAAGGAGATTTCTCTCTCACTAATCAGGCTGTCTCCCTGGGGGAAGTAGACCCGGAAGTTGGGCTGGTTCCAGGGCAGCGCCCTGGCCCACCGGTCATAGAAGAAATCCGGGTCGTAGTTGTTTCGCAGGTCGATATACGCCGCGTCCTCTTCCCGGACGGGAGGCCGTCTGACCAGGCTGCTGTCGGCGTAGTTCATGGCGTCGGTGACGCAGACCCCGTCCCATTTCCAATAGACAAAATCCTTATATTCCCCGTCGGACAGAGGCGCATCCATAGAATGGATGGATTTGACGCAGTAGCTCCCGGCGCAGATTCTCTCAATGGCATCGCTGACCCGGGCCATGGCGGCCTGACCGCCCTCTCCCAGAATCGCCACGGCGGGGTACACCTGGAACTCGGCGTACTGGGTAATGGATTCGCTGCCGTTATAGAAGTTCTTTCCCATGCGGTACAGTCCTGGGGACAGCTCCCCGTACCAGCTTGTCCAGTCCACTGCCAGGGTGGTAAACCGGTTCTTGACCTGGTAGGTGTCATCACCCCAGCTGGGGCTGTCCGCCTTGGTCAGCAGAGGCTGCCAGCGCCGATCCTCATAGGTACCGGGATTGTACTTTTCCAGCCAGAAGCTGCCGTCGGTGGTATAGTGGGAGACACCGATGGTGCCGTCTCCCAGACGGAAGCGGACTTCGCCGCCGGAGGCGGTCAGGCTGTCCCTGTCTACGTCGAAGTACAGATTCCATGGGGACTCTCTGGCGGCGGTGTAAGCATCCTTGGCAGTGAGAACGCTGTCAATGTGGTAGCTGCCGTCGTACTCTACGGACAGGGTTCGCTGGCTTTTGGTGACGACACCGCTGTCATCGGTGGACTGGGTCAGCAGGGCAGCGTCGGTGAGCTGGCCCAGGTCGTTGAGATGGTAGGTGTGGGTTCTGGTGGTGACCTTACCCAGCACGTCCACCCAGGAGGAGGTGAAGGAAATCTCATTGCCGCTGATCTTCCTATCCTTCCCGGCGAAGGAGATGTAGGCGTTGTCCCCGGGATAGAAGCTGTCCAGCCAGGTGGTGAGCAGAGTGTCCTTGACGGTGCAGGGGTAGGTGGCGTAGCAGTAGTCCCCGGTGTAGTAGTCGATCTGGGCGGCAGTGCCGTTGACCCGGATGGCGGCGGAGGGGAGAAGAACCCCTTGGCTGGAGGAATCGGAGATGGCGGCCATGTAGCTGCGGGAGTTGGAGAGGCGGTACAGGGCCGCTTCCACTCTCGCCAATGCCTCGGCTTCATCACCGGTAAGGGCATTGGCGTAGATGTGGAACCAGGCGTAGTGATCCTTTGTCTCCCCATGGCGTGTCACGGGAACGCGGATGCGGTAGTCCCCTTCGGGAAGCTTTCCGTAGAAGGGCTGTATTTCCAGAACATCGCTGGAATAGTAGTCTCCGGACAGGAGCATGGTTCTGTCGGCGGAGCCGTGGAAGGGAGGGGCGTCCTCCCGGAGGGGAAGGGCCTCCCAGCTTTTCCCGTTCCAGACATCCAGGCTATAGAGCGTGTCCCGCATGACCTCTACGGGAACGTCGTCCCGGCCGTCAAAACCATAATATACACGCAGGGCGGAGGCGGAAACCACATCCGGCAAAATGGTGACGCCCCAATCGGGATTTTCCTCCATAGGGGGCTGGGTAGCTAGGGTAAAGGCTTTCGATGTGGTCTTGAGGCCGTCCCCAGAGGCGATGGGGTTGGTGACAAAGCACACGGTAACGAACACCACAGCCATGGCGCTCAAGAAGCCCGCCCAGAAGCTGGGGTTGCGGTAGGCGAGAATGGATTGAATCCGGTTTTTCACGTTCACCTCGCCGAAGGCCACAGGGGAGGCGGCGTGGTGGATTTGGGAAGAACTGCAATTGAGCAGAGCGGTGGAGTATTCCTTCCGCTCCTTTAGCTCCATGAACTGCACCACCCGCTCGTCACAGGCCATCTCAATGTCCTTGCACAGCAGGACATAGGCTACCCACACCAGGGGATTGAACCAGTGGAGGGCCAGAGTCACGAAGCCCAGCATTTTGAGCCAGTGATCCCCCTTTTCCAGATGGGTGCGCTCGTGGGAGAGAATGTAGGCCCAATCCCGGGTGGGGGTTTGGATGGGAATGTAGATCTGGGGCTTCACAAAGCCCAGGATAAAGGCGGTTTCGATGCCGTCGGCCTCCCAGCCGCCGGGGATTTTTCGGGCATTTCGAACCTTTTTCCTCAGGCTCTGGTAGCAGTAGAGGTTATAGCCGAAAAAGGCCAGAGCCACCGCTGCCCACAGCAGGGGCAGGAGGGAGGCGGCATTCCGATTGGATACGGTCGCGGTTTCCGTCCTTTCCTCCGGGAGGACACGGCTGCTTACGCTAGGCTCCTTGGTGGTCTCCTCCGAAAGGGCCTGGGAGTCGGTGCCCTCCCAGGGGGACTGGCGGGGCTGCCTGGCCGGTTCCTCACTGGGATAGAAGGAGGCGGGCTGCTCCCAGCGGACGATGACCCCCGGCGGGGTCTGGGGCTGTAAGCTGAACTGGCTTTGAATGTCAAAGGGCATGAGCAGACGCAGGCCTGCCAGCACCCACAGGTAGCAGAGATATTTCTTGGGGGCGGCCTTCCTCAGAATCAGACGCAGAAGAAGAACCGCAAGGATGACAATGCTGCCGTGGAAGCTGGCGGTCAGCACATTGTGGAATAAGGCATTCACGGTCATTCCTCCTTGAAGTTATGGATTCGTGGTTGGGTGAGAGTTGCCAAAGGGGTCAGGAGGGTGGTTCCCTCCTGACCCGGAGGGAATCAGGTTTATCTGCCGATGTAGTTGCCGTCCATGGGAGCACCGTCCAGGGTGACGTTGGAGGCGCCCCGGAACTCGTAGAAGGGAGCGTTGGGATCCCACTCGCTGCCGATATCCCGGATCAGGGTGCCGGAGATGGCCACCGTGTCCGTGTCGATCAGGGTGATGCCGGACTGGCTGCACTCGTAGATCTCGGAGTTCACCACCTGGAGATTCCGGCAGGCGTTGGCCTGGACGCCGATGATGCCGCAGCCGTACAGGCCGCAGTTATCCACCAGCAGATCCTCACAGTTCCGGAACAGGATGACACCGCCGGCGCAGGAGCCAGGCTCTTTGGTGTGACCGGCGGTGAAGCCGGAGAGGGTAATGGCGGAGCAGTTGTCGAAGGTGATGACATCAGAGTACCGGGGGGTGGCGGAGATCACATGGGCAGCCCGGTCGGTGCCCTCAGCCTGGATGGTCAGATTGCTGACGCTGTCAATGACCAGGCCGGGACCGTCAAAGTCATATTCCCAGTAGTAGTTTTCGGTGACTCCGTCCAGGGTTGCGCCATAGTCATTGCTGCTCATAAACTTTTCCGCGGCACTGTAATCGGAAGCGGCGGACAGGTCGAAGAAATCCCCGTCCAGGATGATGCAGGTGTCGCTGGCAATGGCCTTTAAAAATTCATCCACGGTTTTCACATGCACCTCGGTCTGGGTGCCCGTGGAAACAGGGGTGGCAACGCCGGGAGTTACAGGGGTGGTTTCCTCGGCGGCGGGCTCCTCAAAGACTACCTCTTCACCCGCCATGTCCACCGCGTGGGTACTGCCTGTAGCGTACCAGTTTCTGGATTCGTTTTCATCGAATAGGTTATCCGCCAGGAGAAACTCGCTCCGGGTGACATTGAAGAAGGCACTGGAAATCCGGTTCCCGGAGACGGTGTTGTTTTGAAAGGAAAGGCTGTTGCCGGTGAGCTCGTCCGGCCACCAGGAGGGATTGACGGTGAGGAGAGTCTGGGTGTAGTTATCGGTGACGACGCAGTTGGAGACATCCACGTTCTGGCTGTTCAGCACCATAAACACGGTTTCCAGAGGCTCTTCCTTACCAAGAGAGCGGAAGGTGCAGCTCTGGACGGACACATCCTGACAGTCGTACAGGCTGACACCCTGGAAGGAGCAGTCGTGAATGACGCACTCCTGAATGTTCAGGTTCTTTGCGTCGAAGGCCGTGACGCCCACGGTGCCGCAGCCATAGAGATCCAGATCCTTCAGGGTGGTGCCTGTAGTCTGTCTCAGGGCGATGACACAGCCGTCACAGACCTGGGGCTCCACGGTGTGGCCCAGGGACATGCTTTCCAGGGTCACGTTCTGACAATCCTGCAGGCTCAGAACATCGGCGGAACGTGGCTCGGTGAGCAGATTGGTCTTCCCCTGGCCGCTGCCCCGGATGGTCAGGTTGCTGGCGTTCAGGGTGAGGGCGTAATCGTTTGTCCCCATGGGTTCCCAGGTGTAATAGGGGCTTTGGGAGCTGCCGTAGTCCTTGGCGGAGTTTAAGTAGTAGGTGCCCTCCGCCAGAAGAATTTCCGTATCCGGGGCAATGGCGGCGAGAAAATCGTCCACATTGGTAACCACCCTGGGGCCGCTGACCGTAGTGGCGGCAGAGGTGTTATCTCTGCTGTCCGCAGCCGGTTCGGAAGGGGAGCCGCCGCAGGCGGCCAGGGAGAAAAGCATACTGAGGGTCAAAAGAAGAGTTAGTATCCGTTTCATAGGGATCGTCCTTTCTGTTTTTCGGTTGTGAGTCTATCAGAAAAGGTCTAAGTAATTCGACCTTGTTACAGGGAGTTTAACATATTAAACCTCACCTGTCAATAGGGTTAAGAAAGACTTAAAGGAAATTTAAGGAAATCCCTTTACATAGGCGGCGAGGCTGTGCTATGATAATAAAAATCAAAGACAGGAGTGAAGAAAAGTGGGGAACCTTATTTTTGGCACCCGGGTTCACGATATGGGCAAGGGCACGCCTTTGGAAATGCTGGAAAAAATCGGCGGCTATGGCTTCCAATGCGTACAGCTGGCCTATAAAAAGGGCATCACCGGTGTGGGCGGCTATGCCGATGTCACCCCGGAGCTGGTGGCGGAGACTGCCGCCGCGGCAGAAAAGACCGGTGTCAGCATCGCGGTACACGGCACCTATGTGGAGCTGGGCCTGGTGGAGGAGGAGAAGCGGAAAAAGCAGGCGGCGGACTTCATCAGCCAGATCCCCTATACCAGAATGCTGTCCGCCCGGTGCCAGGGAAGCGAGACCACCAACATGGTTAAGCAGCCCGCCGGCACCCGCCGGGAGGACGCGCAAAAGGCGCTGCTGCGCTCCCTGGAGGAGATTATGCCCCACGCGGAGGCGGAGGGCATTACGGTAGCGGTGGAGCCGGTATTCTACCATGCCATGAATACCCCGGAGGCGGCGAAAATGGTGCTGGACAGCATTGCCAGCCCCAACCTGAAGATCATCTTCGACGCCGCCAACCTGATTTCCTATGAGGACAGAAATCAGCAGGAGCGGATGTGGGATCGGGCCATGACATTGTGGGGAGACAAGATTGTCTGCGTCCACATCAAGGGCGTGAACTTCGACGCCAGGGGAGATTATTACAGCACGCCTCTGGAAGAATCCTGCCTGGACTACCCGACGGTTGCCAGCTACGTTAAGCAGCTGCCCCAAGACCTGACGGTCATGCGGGAGGAGGAGAAGCCGGAGCGGGCGGAGACCGATTTGAAGCTCCTGAAGAGCTGGTTCCTGTAAGGCGCTTCATGCGCTTTTCCATGAAGGAAAGGCCCTTTTTCGGGAAAATGTTTTTGGGATTTTGCAAGTTGAAAAAATTGCGCCAAAGGGGTAAAATAATACCCGTCGAGCCGCAAAACGCGTAAGTCCGGACTATCTCTGGACTTACGCGTTTTTGCGTCCTCAAACACATTTTGGAGGTAACTTATGGAATCCAATCAATATCTTGCCCAGGAACGGGTGGGAAAGCTGATTTCCATTTTCGGCGCGGCCAATGAAAGCGTGTACTATACAGAGTTTGCCCTGAAGTCCTTCCGGGTGTACCTGTGTATGATCGTGCTGGCCTGTGTGAACAAGGCTTGCTTCATTTTCCTGCAGGCCATGGGCAAGGCGGCGGCCTCCACCATCCTGTCCCTGATCCGTGAGGTGGTATTCGGCGTGGGCTTTGCCCTGCTGCTGCCGCTGTTCTTCGGGCTGGACGGGGTGCTGTACTCCATGCCCTTGCCGGACGTTCTGACCTTCTGCGTGGCGGTGTATTTGATTTTCGAAACCTATCGGGAGCTGCGGGCGGACGGCCCGGCTCTGGCGCAATAAAATATTCCCATCCTTCACAGAATCGTGGAGGATGGGATTTGTCTATTCAATGTCTGCTGAATAAGTCGCCAA
>DEUP01000019.1:0-23717 GCA_002362625.1 Clostridiales bacterium UBA3259 | reverse complement strand
AAAACGGCTCTTTTAACCGTTTTTTGTAATTCAGACCCGTTTGCGGTTATAGAGCCGGGCGAGGCCGCCCTCGCTGGTCTCCCGGAATCGGTGATCCAGGTTGATGCCGGTTTCCCGCATGGCGCGGCATACCATGTCGTAGCTGATGTTTCGGGAGCCGGTGAGGAAATAGCTCAGATTGCAGGCATTCATGGCCCGGACGGCGGCAACGGCGTTGCGCTCGATGCAGGGAATCTGCACCAGGCCGCAGATGGGGTCGCAGGTCAGGCCCAGGTGGTGCTCCATAGCCACCTCGGCGGCGTACTCCACCTGGTCAAGGTTCTGCTTATACAGCTCCGCCAGAGCCGCGGCGGCCATGGAGCAGGCAGTGCCGATTTCCGCCTGACAGCCGCACTCCGCTCCGGAAATGGAGGCGTTCTGCTTGGTCAGGTTGCCGATGATTCCGGCGGTGGCGAGGCCCCTCAGGATCTGCTCATCGGAAAAGCCCCGGGTGACCTGGGCGTATTTCAGCACAGCCGGGAGGACGCCGCAGGCGCCGCAGGTAGGGGCGGTGACCACGGTGCCGTTGTCCGCGTTTTCCTCGGCCACGGCATAGGCATAGGCGGCAATCATCTGAAATTCCTTCAGGGCGGGGATGTCCTCCTCCGGAACCTGCTCATACAGGTATTTGGCCTTTCGCTGGACGTTTAAGCCGCCGGGGAGAACGCCGGTTTTACTGAGGCCCTCATCAATGGCCGCCTTCATGGTCTGCCAGACATCCATCAGGAAGTCCCAGATCTCCGGACCCTCGTTCAGCTCCACATATTCACTGAGGGTATGAATATAACGCCACTTGCAGAAATCCGCGATCTCCGCAAAGGAGTGTTCCACATAAACATCCTCGGCCTCCTTGCTCTCCGGCTCTCCGGGAATGCGGATGTCGCCGCCGCCAATGGACTCCACCCGCAGATGACCGATCTCCAGATCGTCTGCAAAGGCGGAAAAGTCCATGGTGTTGGGGTGCATTCCTTCCCAGCTCTCCCTGGAGAACACCACCTTGGTACGCTCAGCTCCCAGGGTGTTCAGCAGCACCCGGTCGGTGCCGTGGCCCACGCCGGTTTTGCTCAGGGAGCCGTAGAGGGTCACCTGGAAGGAGGTTGCCTGGGGATACCGTTTTAAAAAACGTAAGGCTGCTCGTTCCGGTCCCATGGTATGGGAGGAGGAAGGGCCTTTGCCAATCTTATAGATCTCTCGGATAGACTTCATGGAAATACCTCCATGCTGGATGATTTGTTTCCTTCAGTATAGCAAATTATTTCCCAAAATACAATCATGACTTGGGAAGAATCTGCCCTTTTTCATTGAAAACCCTTGACAGCGGTGCTATAATAAACAGGACTTATTATGAGAACCTGAGAGGATGAAATATATGGCAAAAGAGAAGAAGGTAGAGCAGATCACCGATATGGAGGTGGACTTTGCCCAGTGGTTCACCGATGTGTGCAAGAAAGCACAGCTCATCGACTATTCCTCCATTAAGGGCATTTTTGTTTACCGGCCCTATGGCTATGCCATTTGGGAGAACATGCAGCATATCCTGGATGCGGAATTTAAGAAGGTTGGCGTGGAGAATGTATACATGCCCATGCTGATCCCCGAATCCCTGCTACAAAAGGAAAAGGATCATGTGGAGGGTTTCGCTCCCGAGTGCGCCTGGGTCACCATGGGCGGCAATGACAAGCTGGAGGAGCGGTACGCTATCCGGCCTACCTCTGAAACCCTGTTCTGTGAGCACTTCGCCCAGGTCATTCAGTCCCACCGGGATCTGCCTATGAAGTACAACCAGTGGTGCAGCGTGCTGCGCTGGGAGAAGACCTCCCGCCCCTTCCTGCGGCACCGGGAATTTTTGTGGCAGGAGGGCCACACCATGCACGCCACCGCCCAGGAGGCCAAGGCCTTCACCGAGCAGATGCTGAATATCTACGCCGACTTCTGCGAGAACGTGCTGGCCATGCCCGTCACCCGGGGCCAGAAGACCGACAAGGAGAAGTTCAACGGCGCTGAGGCTACCTACACCATCGAGTGCATGATGCACGACCGGAAGGCATTGCAGGCGGGCACCTCCCACTACTTTGGGGACGGCTTCGCCAAGGCCTTCGACATCACCTTCACCGATAAAAACAACCAGCGGGTCAACCCCCATCAGACCTCCTGGGGTGTGTCCACCCGCTTGATTGGCGGCATCATCATGACCCACGGCGACAACAACGGCCTGGTGCTGCCTCCCAAGATCGCACCGGTGCAGGTAGCGATCCTGCCGGTTGCCCAGCATAAGCCCGGCGTCCTGGAAGCGGCAAACGGCCTGAAGGAACGGCTGATTGCGGCGGGCTTCCGCACCAAGCTGGACGACTCCGACAACTCCATGGGCTGGAAGTGCGCCGAGTACGAAATGAAGGGCGTGCCCCTTCGTGTGGAGTGCGGCCCCCGGGATCTGGAAAACGACCAGTGTGTCCTGGTTCGCCGGACAGATCGGGAAAAGGTGGTCGTGAAGCTGGAGGATCTGGAAAACGCGGTCAAGGAGCAGCTGGCGGTTGTTCAGCAGCAGATGTTTGACAAGGCCAAGAAGAACCTGGACGAGCACATCTACACTGCTCACACCCTGGAAGAGGCCAAGGAGCTTCAGGAGAAGAACGGCGGCTACGTCAAGACCATGTGGTGCGGCGATGTGGCGTGCGAAATGAAGATGAAGGAAGTGGCCGGGATGTCCTCCCGCTGCATCCCCTTCGCTCAGGAGCATCTGGATGATGTGTGCCCTTGCTGCGGAAAGAAAGCTACCAAGATGGTTTACTGGGGCGTTGCGTACTAATATAGTAAAGCATATGGAAAAAGAACAGGTCTGCGCATGGTACGCAGACCTGTTTTCCTGTCTAACAGAGGAGACGATATGGAGCGAATTTTGATTATTGGCTGTTCTGGCAGCGGAAAATCCACCCTGGCAAGGGCCATGGGAGAAAAGCTACACCTTCCGGTGATCCACTTGGATCAGCTCTGGTGGAAGCCGGGCTGGGAGAACTACACCAGAGAGGAATTTGACGAAAAGCTGGACACGGTTCTCATGGAAAGCCGCTGGATTATGGACGGCAACTTCCGGCGCACCCTGCCAAAGCGCTTGGAAAAGTGCGATACGGTGATTTATCTGGATTTTTCCCGGTGGGCCTGTCTTCGGGGCGTGTTTCATCGGGTCGTGACAGGCTACGGCAAGGTGCGCCCGGACATGGGCCAGGGATGCCCGGAACGGTTTGACTGGGAATTTATGAAATGGATCTGGAACTACAACCGGGAGAATCGGAAGCAGAATTATGATATGCTGTCCCGGACGAGACACGCAAAAACCATTGTGCTGAAGAACCGGAGGGAAGTGAATCGGTTTTTGCAGACCCTTTGACAGCTTATCCCTCCATGGAGAATTCCGTCAGGGGCTTCATGTCAAAAGACAGGGGAACGAGGGCCTCCTGGAATGACTGAACCTGGAATTGGGAAACCATTTCCCACTCCACTTCTTCAACGGGAATCACCTCCGTTGGCTTTACCAGCTTTTCCCAGGTTTTTCCTGCATTATGCCGAAATTCTTCCATTAAATTACCGTCAAAATCTTTATAGATATGATGGGTCATGGCGTCCTCATAGTCATGCTCCTCTATGCGTTCCAACACCGGTCCTTCATAGAGGTAGCCCCAAACATACCGGATGCACACTTCTTCGGCGATGGAGTCAGCATCCGGTTTTTCCATGTTCACCACCTGCCAAATTTTCCCGGTGTCGTGCCAGCCGATGACAATTTCATCCTTCCCATCAACGTCTAAATCCTGGATGCAGTATTCCAGATTTTCCGGGTTGTCGTCATTTTCCAGAAGGAAGGAGAAATAATGGTTAAGGCTGTCCGATATTTCCTCCCGTGGGAACCATCTCCCATCCGGGGATATGCGGAAGCCAATATAGGGGCTTATCTGCCTTTCCGGTTCCGGGTAGTCTGCCCGCATGGCCTCCACTTCGTATGGGTCACAGGGCTGGGGACGGATGGAATAGTGGAAGGAATCCGCGATTTTCTCCGCCTGCTGACGGGTCATGGGTTCAGCGGAGGCGTCATAGGGCAGGTAGGGGGCATCATTTTCCGTTGTGATATGAATGAATCCATCCCCGCAATCGCAGATAATCAGCAGGGAATTCTCATAAGTGGCCAGCAGCACATCCGTCTCGTCTGAGGTGGTGTAATGCCACTGCTCCCAAAGTGCCAAATCTCTTACAGTAGAATAGTAGGGATAAAAATAGTTCCGCTTCGCATAGGTAAAGGTGACAATCCGGCTGTCCTGTTCATCCGCCAAGGTTTGATGAAACACCGTATGGAAAGAGCCCTCCGGGAAGAAATAACCGGACATACTGTCCACTTGGGAATCGTTGCAGTACAGGCTTTCCATTTGCAAGGCCCGATTCAGCAGCGGCGATTCCCACCGGTCAAAGTGGATAATAGCGCCCAATGGTTCCAGCTGATACTTGCTTAGTATTTCGGTCAGCTTATCCATCATTTCGGTGGTGTAGCAGTTATAGGTGAGATAATACTGCTCCGGAACGCCGGATTCGTTAAAGTTGTTTGCACGAGACAATGCATAATCCTGGTCATATTGGTTTTGGAAATCCAGCCATTCCTTCATAGCCAGCTGTTCGGGGGCGCCGTTAAAGCCTTGCAGAGATAGAATGGAGCTGACCCACTCCGTGGCTGGGGCATACTCTCCCGCCGGGCCGTACCATTCTTCCTGGCTAACGATTTCTTCATCCACCTTCATATCCTGCAAACTGAGGACATAGACCACAGTACAGCCAACCAGCAGCAGGGCCATAGCAATCACGGCGGCAATGAGCCACATCTTCCGGGCGGGGAAATGTCTCGCCTTATGCTGACCCTGCCGGAACTGGCCAGCGCTGACAACATAAGCATCCTTCGCACCGCCAAGGGCCGTCAGTAAATCCATTGCTTTCACAGATATCCCTCCTCGCTGAGCGTTTTCCGAAGCCTGCCCCGGAGCCGGTGGAGCATGGATGTGACCTTGCTCTGGGTAAAGCCGGAAGCTTCCGAAATGGTCTGAATGGAATCTAAGTACCAATACCGGCACAGGAAGACATTCCGCTCCGTCTCCGGCAGGGAGGAGAGAAACCGGTTGAGAAGCCGTGCCAGTTCCTTTTTGGCAACCTCGGTTTCTACGCTGCTTTCCCCTATGCAGTCACCCAGCTCCTCCAGGGCAAGGATGATCTGCGCGCCGCCCCGCTTTTTCGCGCCGCGCTTCCGCCAGCGGTCAATGGAAATATGCCGAGTGATTTTGGCGAGAAAGGCGTTTAGAAAGCTGGGACGCTGAGGCGGGATCATGTTCCACGCCGCCATATAGGTATCGCTGACGCTTTCCTCCGAATCCTCCCGGTTATCCAGGATGTTGTAGGCGATGCTGTAACAGTAGCCGCCGTATTTTTTGTCCGTTTCCACGATGGCCTGTTCCGAGCGGCCAAAGAACAAGGCGATAATCCCCTGATCCTCCATGGAACCACCTCCAATTACGTTTATTTTACTACAAAGGGCTTCACTTGTATAGGCGTAAAAGGATGGGGATTCCTTGCATGGAAATTATTTATTTTTCAAAAAATCATGCAGGAACCGGAAGGCTCCTGCATGATGCTTTCTTACATGGGCGGCACGGCAAGCTCCGTCCCGTCAGGGAATATGAGGTGGTCTGCCTTGGCTAAATCAATGGCAGACGCTGCCTTGAAGGTGCTGAACGCCACACCATCCGCAGTCCGTCCGCAGCCGCTGTTGGTAAGAAGAATCTGACTGCCATCCTTCATGATTACGGAAATCTCTGTATCCGGGGTCTCCAACGCCCGGTGATCCTGGGCAACAGCCCCGTTAGGATGCAGGACAAAGGAGGTTAAGGAGAAATACTCATAAAGGGGATCCATGCCGCCGGTGGCATCTGTGGCGTAGCCTGCCAGGCTTTTCAGCGTGACCGGCTCGCTGATTAGCTCCACGCCGTTTTCGTAGACCGGAATGGAATCGCCTTCCGGTTCGGTATCAATTGCCTCGGCAATCATCGCCACGGTTTTCTCGTCCACGCCGGGCATGGGAAGAATGGTTTTATCCGCCAGCTGGACATAGGCCACCTGATCCAGGTCAATGGGATTTTGAAACCCACCCCTGCCCCAGCATTCCAGTGCTGTTCCGTCCAACATAACGATATAGGAGGGCTGTCCCGTAAAGCCGAGGAAGTCCGCGCCTTCATTTTCACAGGTCAGGTCGATACCCAGGGGGCGAAGCTTGATTGATGTAATCTGCAAATCCTCAAAGGCATCTGTTCCGTCCATATACCAGCCGACACAGGCCTTGGCCGTGATGGGCTGGGACAGCAACTCAACCTCACGGGTATCCGCGTTATTCAGAGAAATATCAAACTCCCAGGTACCCTCCGTCAGCAGGGTTTCCATGCTTTCCATTTTGTTGAAGTCATAGCAGCTGGAATACAGATCCTCCCAATAAATCGGAACCACATAGCCCTCCGGGTAGGGCAGGGAGCCGTCCTGCGGATAATCATACTTGCCGGTGTAATTCGAAAGGATATAGTGGCATGTATTCAGCTTCCCATCTCCGTCCTCCACACAGCTTCCATAGACAGTGCTGCCGGCGCCGATTCCCACGGTGTTATCCTCCGGGTCTGTCAGAGCCACCCCCTCCGGAGCGGTGACGCGCAGAACGATTTTGTAACCATACCCGTCGGTAAAGGCGGATACCGGTTCAATTTTGTAGCCGTTAATCTCCTGCCCGGCGGGAACGGAGTTGTCGGGCAGGGTTTCCCAGCCCTCCACCAGCTTGGGTTCCAGGGAGAAGTCAATGGCGTCGGCAATTTGTTCCAGCTGATGCTTTGTCAGCATATCAAATTTGGCCACAGGCACCCCATCTTCTTTCTCTTCATACATTTTGCGAATGGTATTGAGCCGCAGGGATGCGGTACAGTTTGGCATATCGTAGAAGATCCAGGCAGAAGCGGATTCCTCAGAGCGAATGATTAAAACCTTGTCGCCGGATGCGGTGGTATAATTCCATTCTTCCCAGTCCCCCTCGGTCAGAACGGCGGTGTCAGGGATGAAGCAGTCCTTGGGACGGTAATACAGATAGCCGCCTGTCTTTTCAAAATCCGTACCGTTTTCACCGGGTATCACAATGGAGAAATCCACGTCCAGATTTCCGTTTTCATAGTAGGCGGCGTGGCTGATATACATCCGGGCTTCGCTGTCGGGATTCAGCACGTTCTCCATGCCCAGTGCCCGGAACAGCAGCTTGGTGGTTTTGAATTCCATGGGTTTGCCCCGGAGCTTCAAATTGTATTTGGAGATAATCTCGTCTAATTTATCCTTCTGCTCCTGGGTGTACAGGCCATATCCCTTGTATTCCTCCGGGAACTCCGGCTCGCTGCCCCAGGTGGCTTTCCTGATGGCCTTGTCGGGATCGAAGCTTTCACAGAAGTCATACCATTCCCGGGCGGCCTTGGAAGCGGGGCTTCCACTTAGGCCCGCCAGGGTCAGCACCTGCTGGGTCACCGTTTCCTTCCCCACATAGGACACGGCCTCCCCGGAATTGGGGTCATAGGTGTAAACATCCTGCTCAATCCGCTGATCTCCCAGCTTAATCTCCTTTAAGCTTAACATGTACACCACCGCACAGCCTGCCAGCAGCAGCGTCAGGGCAATCACCGCTGCGACCAGCAGGGGCTTGCGGAGAATTTTGCGTTTCTGAGGGGAAGCAATGGTGTCTTTTTCCGCTTCCTCGTAGTATTTCTGACTGATATCCCCCAGAGTGATCAATAAATCCTTTCCGGTCATGCGTAGATTCCCTCCCTTTCCAGTGCGGCCAGCAGCTTCTTCCGGGTGCGGTGGAGCTGGGTCTTGACCTTGCTTTCGGTGATGCCGTACCGGGCGGCGATTTCCGCTACCGTATCCACATACAGATACCGACGCAGGAAAATCAGACGGTTTTCCTTGGAAAGGCTTTCCAAAAAGCCTTCCAAAACCCGCCGCAGCTCCTGACGGTCAAACTCGGATTCCTGCCGCCTGTCCGGAATGCAGTTTTCCATCTCCTGAGTGAGGGCTACCATCTCGGCGTTTCGTTTTGCCGCCAGACGCCAGTCCAGCCGGTCCAGGGAAAGGTTGCGGCAAATGGCGGCGAGATACGCGTAAAAATAAGTTGGCCGCTTTGGGGGAATTGTTTTCCAGGCTTCCATGTAGGTGTCGTTCACGCTTTCTTCCGCGTCCTCACGGCTTTTCAAAATGCGGTTGGAGAGGCTGTACAGCCTGCCGCCGTAAGCGGCATGGGTTTCCTTCACAGCCTGCTCGTCCCGCGCCCAGAACAAAGCGATGATCTTTGTGTCTTCCACACAGAACCACTCCTTTCTGTTTTGTTCCTCACCTAAGTAGTCGGGATCCGGTGTGGGAAGGTTACACCTATCATAACAGATTTTTGAAAAAAGAAAAGGCTCTGTATAACGGGGGGAATGACCGGTACTAAGGTACAGCCTTGCCAGAAGAGACTTGGGGACAGAATTTCCTTTTGAAATTCTGTAAGGATGCAGTGCCGCCGGAAAAGCCCTGCGCAAATGCCCACCGGGCATTTGTATTTAAATGTTCGAGTCCCCTAGACAGACAAAAAATAGGATACCCAAATGGGTATCCCATTTTTTGGTACGCCAGAAGGGGCTCGGAGCCAAAATCCCCGAAAGGGGATTTTGTAAGGATGCAGTGTCGTCCAGCCGACACTGCGCGAATGCCCACCGGGCATTCGCATTTAAATGTTCGAGTCCCTCAGACAGAGCAAAAAATGGGATACCCAAATGGGTATCCCATTTTTTGGTACGCCAGAAGGGACTCGAACCCCCGACCTACTGATTCGTAGTCAGTCACTCTATCCAACTGAGCTACTGGCGCATACACACGTTTCGTAACGTGCTGAAATATAATAGCACAGTCTTCCAGAAAAAGCAAGCCCTTTTTTCGTTTTTTCCATTTATTTTTTCTTTCTCCTCCGCAGGATCAAAACAGAAAGCCCGGAAACGGAAAATACAGTGAAGACAGCCAGACAGATCCTGCGGCGCCGCGTTTCCCGGCGGGCCAGAGCTTCGGCTCTGCGCTGGAGCATAGCCGCTTCCTCCTGCTGCTCTTTGGCATGCTGCCGGGTTTCCGCGAGAGCGTGGGACGTTTGAAAAGCGTTCAGGGAGTCCTCCCGGATCCTGGCAAAGACGGCCATGGCCTGCTGCTGGCGGTAGGAGGTCAGATTTTCAAAAAGATCCTGTCCCAGGGTGTCCGGGCCGACGGTGGTGCGGTAGAGCCCGTATTCGCAGGGACTGTATTTGGGAATGTCCCCAGCCCTTTCGTAACCCGTAATCAGCCGGGTAACGCCGCCTACCTGGCTTTTATGGCAGGGAAACCCGAGCTTTATGGACACCTGAAACGCTGTCATGCCCTCAAAATGGCTAAGCGGCTGGTCAAGGTCCAGGGTAACGGGATTTTCCTTCCACAGATGCAGATAGGTTTTGGGAACCTGCCAGGCACCGAAGAGCGCAGTCAGGTCGGGATACATTTCGGGATCCTCCGCCGCAGTCACCCCTTGACACAGAAGCGAGGAGAACAGCATGTGCTGGCCATGGCCGTACTCGCCGTTTACGTCGTGGCCGACGACCACCTGGGGCCGAAAGCGGCGCAGCTGCTCCACCACAAACTCCAGCATCGCGTCCTCTGATTGGCCGTTCCGCCCGTGGATGGCAAGGGCCTGCTCCCTGGATCGGCAGAAGTAATCCCCGAAGGCGCCAAATACCGGATAGGTGGTCACCCCTACAGACCACAGGCCGTCCAGCACTTCATGACAGCGCCGGGGATCCTGACTGCGGTGGTTTGTCAGATATACCACCAGGGTCTCATATCCGCGTTCTCCGGCATAATCGGGAAGCAGTCCGGCGAAGAAAAGCTGCTCGTCATCTCCATGGGCGGAGAAGAGCATGAGATCCGTTTCTCCCTCCCTGGGGGCGTTCCATTTCTGAACGGCGTCCGGCACCTGGCCCGGGTAGAACAGGGTCAGCTCGTTTACCTGGGCATCGCCGGAGGAGAAGAGGAAAGCAAGGGCTTTGGGCACGTATCCGAAGGCTTCCTCCAGATCCAGAAACTCGTGGAGAAAGCCATGCTTGCCAAAGGTACGGCTCTGGCCCGTTTCCGGGTCGGTGACGGTATAAGGGCCGTATTCCCTGTCAAAAATCAAATAAGCGGAGCCAATGCCCTGGGGATCGGAAAAGGTGAGAAGGGCGGAATCAGGCAGGGTGACGGTCTGTAAAAGGTTCCCGTCAAACAGCCCGGATACGTCCGCCGCACCCTCCTGGGCAATCAGATGCTCCATGCCGCTGACAAGCCCGGGGGATTCCTCCAATGCCTTTCCGGCGGGGACGGTATGGAGAAAAAGAGCGGCGGCCAGGATAATACCCAGAACGGAGCGAAGGGGAGAAACCATGGGGAAAGACCTCCTTGCAAAAGCTCTCCTTGACAGAAAAACCCAACCTATTGTACAATAGGAAAAACTGTCGAAAGGAAGGAAAGCGCCGATGGAAGAAAACCGGGGAATCGAAAGGCTGCCCGAGCTGCTGCTGCCCTGGTATCAGACAAGCCGCAGAGAGCTGCCCTGGCGTCAGACCCGGGAGCCGTACAAAATTTGGCTGTCGGAGATCATGCTCCAGCAGACCCGGGTGGAAGCGGTACGAGGGTATTATGCCCGATTTTTGGGAACTCTTCCAACGGTGGAGGCACTGGCCTGTTGTGATGATGAGGTCCTTCATAAGCTGTGGGAGGGCCTTGGCTATTACAGCCGGGTGCGGAACCTGAAAAAGGCGGCCCAGGTGATTATGGACAAGCACCATGGGCGGTTTCCCAATACCTATGAAGACATTCTGGCCCTGCCCGGAATCGGGGAATATACAGCGGGAGCTGTCTGCTCCATAGCCTATGATCTGCCCACACCGGCGGTGGACGGCAATGTGCTGCGGGTTATGTCCCGGCTGCAAAACGACCCGGAGCCGATTGATCTGCCCATGGTGAAGGCCAGGGTGTGGGAAGCTCTGGCCGGGATCTACCCGAAGGAAGCGGGAGACTTTACCCAGGCCCTGATGGAGCTGGGCGCTACGATCTGCGGCCCCAACCGAAAGCCGGCGTGCGAAGGCTGCCCATGTGCTTCCGTCTGTCTGGGTTTAAAAAAGGGTACGGCGGAGGCTCTGCCTGTGAAATCTCCCAAAAGGGAACGGCGGCAGGAGGACAGAACGGTGTTCATCCTCAGCTGCGGCGGGAGGTACGCCCTGGAAAAGAGGCCGGAAAAGGGGCTGCTGGGAGGACTGTGGCAGTTTCCCAACACTCTGGGGCAGCTTGGCACCCGGGAGGCCTTGGAGGCGGTGGAAAATATGGGACTGGTACCCAGGGAGCTTTCCAAAGAGGTTTACAGAAAGCACATTTTTACCCATATTCAATGGAATATGAAGGGAATCTTTTTGGAGGTTGCGGAAACGAATGGGCCGTTCCAATGGTTCACGGCGCAGCAGATTGATACCCAGGCGGCGCTGCCTACGGCGTTCCGCCAATTCTGGCAGGAGGAAGAAAAAGATGTTTGATTTTCATATGCACTCCCGGGTTTCCTTTGACGGCCACGATACCGGAGAAGCTCTGGCAAAGGCCGCTCTGGCGTCCGGTCTGAAGGAAATCTGCTTTACCGACCATATGGACTATGACCCAACGGCTGAGGTGCAGACCATGCTCTTTTCCCAGGAGGCGTACAGCCGGGAATATGACGGGTTGGAGGTTCCCGGACTGAGGATTCGCCGTGGAATGGAATTCGGCATGAATCCCGACAACGCCGAAATCTTTCGGCGGGACGCTAAGGCCCGCGGCTACGATTTCGTCCTTGGCTCTGTCCATTTTGTGGATGGGCTGGACGTGTACTGGAAGCCCTATTGGGAGGGAAAAACCGTAGAGGAAGCGGAGCGGCGGTACTTAGAGGAGACCCTTGTCTGTGTTGGGCGGCATGACGCCTTTGACGTGCTGGCCCATCTGAATTTCCTGAGTAAGTCGCCGGTCAGCCCCTCGCCCCGGCCTCTGCCCTATGAAGTCCACCGGGAGCTTGTGGACGAAATCCTGCGCACCCTGGCTGCCAGGGGCAAGGGCATGGAGATGAACACCAGCGGGGTGGATCGGTGCGGGGGATATCTGCCCACGGCGGATTTCTTCCGGCGGTTCAAGGAGCTGGGAGGCGAAATCGTCACCGTAGGCTCCGATGCCCACCGGTGCGATCGGGTAGGGCAGTACTGCGCCGAGGCCTGCGCCATTCTGGGAGATATTTTCGGATATGTGTGTACATTTGAAAATCGGAAGCCGATTTTCCACAAGCTGTGAATTTGGGGCACAGTATTGCATTCTTCCCCCAGATATGATAAAATTACCCATATTATATAAAGGGATGTGCATCGACTATGAGAAAGCTGAGTCGCGGCGCATATGAGGATACAAAGGGCTTTGTTCGGGTGGCGGAAACGCTGCTGGAGGTTCTGATCCTGACCTTCATGTACTACTGGATCTGGATGACGGGATATGATCTTTCCTATTTCGCTTATAAAGGCAAGTATGTACTGATGGGCGTCTATGCCGTGCTGATTTATGTGTTTTTCCAAAATTCCGAATGTACCATGTTCGGCCATTTGAGCCGGGTGGATTTGGTGCTGGGACAGGTCATCGCCCTGTTCCTGGTGAACTTCATTACCTATTTCCAGCTGTGCCTGATCGCCAATGCCATGCTGTCCCCGGCGCCAATGCTGGCGCTGTACGGCATGGAAATTGTCATGGCGGTGGTGCTGGTGCAGGTATACGCGAGACTGTACCACAGGCTCTACGCGCCCCATAACATGCTGCTGATCTACGGCAATAAGCGGGGGGTGGGCCTGAAGATTAAAATGGATACCCGTCAGGACAAGTATCACATCAGCGGCCTGCTCAGCGCGGAGGAGGGCTACGACGTGATCTGCCGGGAGATTCCCAAGTATGACGCGGTGATCCTCAACGATATTCCCGCCACGCTGCGCAACGATATTTTGAAATTCTGCTACCGCTACCGGGTGCGCACCTATGTGGCGCCCAAGCTGACGGACATTATGCTTCGGGGCGCGAAGAACAACACCCTATTTGACACGCCTCTGCTGCTGGTCAAAGGCACAGGGCTGACCCCTGCCCAGCGGGTTGTAAAACGCGGCATGGACATTCTGCTGTGCGGCATTGCCATGATACCGGCTGCGCCCATTATGCTGGTAGTGGCGGCGGCCATCAAGCTGGAGGACGGCGGCCCGGTGTTTTACCGGCAGAAGCGCATGACCCAATGGGGACGGGAATTTGATATCCTGAAGTTCCGGAGCATGATCGTGGACGCGGAGAAGTACGCCGGGGCGGTGCTGGCCACGGAGGAGGATCCACGGATCACCAAGGTGGGCAAGGTCATCCGTGCCGTTCGCCTGGACGAGCTGCCCCAGCTGCTGAACATTCTGAAGGGCGATATGAGCATTGTAGGGCCAAGGCCGGAGCGGAAGGTCATTGCGGAGGAATACTACAAGGACATTCCGGAATTTGCCTATCGGCTGAAGGTCAAGGGCGGCCTGACGGGTTATGCGCAAATTTACGGAAAGTACAACACCAGCGCCTATGATAAGCTGCGGCTGGACCTGATGTATATTGAAAACTACTCTCTGCTGCTGGATGTGAAGCTGATCATTCTGACATTGCGGATCCTGTTCAGCAAGGACAGCACGGAGGGCGTGGATATCGCGGCGGAGAACCAGCGCAAGGCGGAGGAGCTGCTCCAGAAGCTGGAAGAGCGGGACAATACGGAAGAATAACAAAATAAAAGAAAGAGGAAACAGTTCAAAGGCTGTTTCCTCTTTTCTTATATGGCTTTCGGGAGACGCAGTTCTGCTTCAAAGCCTCCGTATCGGCTGCGTTTTATCTCCATTTTGCCGCTGTGGGCAAGGATAATCTGCCTGACAATGAGCAGACCCAGACCGTGGCGCTGCTGATCGGTGTTTTCGTCGCAGACCATATAATGGGGGGCGTGGTTGAGCGCGTCGATCTGTTCCTCGGTGGCCCCGATGCCATCGTCGGCTACCGTGACCAGGCAGACCGCACCTTCCTCTGCCACCCGGATGTGGATATGGCAGCCCTGAGCGTTGTGGTTCATGCTGTTCTGGATCAGATTGCTTAGGGCCCGCCGAATCAGGGCCTTGTCGATATTTACAGGGCAGACGGTGAGCTTTTCGTCTGTGTCCCAGAAGAACGCGTATTTTTCATCCATGTTCAGATTGAGAAAATCCGCCGTCACCTGACGGGCCACGGCCACCAGGTTCTGCCCTTCCAGATGGAGGGGCTGCATATTGTATTCCAGCTTGGAGGCAAGATTCAGGTCCCGAACCAGGTCCCGGATCCGCTCACTCTGGCCCACAATGAGGTTCGCTTTTCGGCGGGCATCCGGCGGCAGACCCGTGTCCTCCCTGAGCTGATCCCCATAGCCCATGACCATGGAAAGGGGTGTCCGGATGTCATGGGACACCCCGGCGATCCAATTGGCCCGGGCGGTTTCCTTTTTGGCAAGCTGCCGCTCCTGCTCTTCCAGCTTGGCGGCGGCCTGATTGATGTGGAATGCCAGCTCCGAAAACACACCGGTTTCCCTGACTTTGATCTGGGTTTCGCCGGTCAGGTTTTGGATCCCCGCTATAAGGGGATTGACGGACCGAATCAGGGCGCCCGTCACCACAAGGTAAATCAGAAACACCAGAGCCAGATTACAAAGCAGGGCAGTCAGAACGGTCTGAGGCAGGGTGGCGATAAACTCGTAATCCCAGGTGGGCCACATGGATTTCCAGTACCGGTTGGGAGGATAGCCCAGCACCACAATGCCACCCTCGGTATCGCCCACATAGGTGGGACAGTCCCGGAGATACCCAAGGGTCAGATCCGATATGTCGGAAAGGGAATAGGTAAGGGGAAGCCCATCGGGGAGGTCCCCTGTATGCCAGGTTACGGTATGGGTTTCGTTATCCACCCGCAGGGCCCAGGCGGCTGCTTCTTCCAAGGCTTTTCGGTGTTCTTCATCCAGAAAATAGCCGGTTTCGTCCTTCTGGAGGGCCGCTCCAATTTCGTCCGCCATGGTGTAGGGAGAGCCGCTGGCGGTCTGCCGGGAACCCACCGAAATGAAGACGGCAAGGTTCAAAACGAGAAGCAGAAGCATACTGACAAGCAGCACACCTACAAATTTTCGGATCAGCTTCGGTACACTTTTCATGGCTGGTTTCCACCTGTCATCAGCTTATAGCCCAGGCCCTTCACCGTAATCAAGGACACGGGGTGGGAGGGGTCTTCTTCGATTTTTTCCCGGATGCGCCGGATATGGGCCATCAGGGAATTTTCATATCCGTAGGGATTGTCCCCCCAGGCCGCTTCGCACAGAGCGTCAATGGTTACAATGCGGCCGGCACTGCGGTACAGGGCGGAGAGAATGTCGTACTCCTTGGCCGTCAGAGGGATGGGCACGCCGCCCCTGACCACCTGGGCACGGGCAAAGTCAATTTCGCAGTTTTGAAGGCGCACAAGAGGGCTTTCCCCCTTATAGCTTCGGCGCAGAATGGCCAGCACCCGGAGGGTCAGTTCCTTCGGAAGAAAGGGCTTGACCATATAGTCATCCGCCCCCAGGCCCAGTCCCCGGAACTTGTCCTCGTCCTCCCCCCGGGCGGTCAGAAAGAGAATGGGGTAGTCCCCGGTTTCCCGGAGCTTCTGCATCAGATCATATCCGTTCCCATCCGGGAGCATCACGTCCAGAATGGCAAATTCCGGGTGAAAGCGTTCAGAGGCGGCCAGAGCCTCCTTTACGCTTCCCGCAGTCTGAATACGAAAAAAGCCCGCTTCTTGTAAGATGGACACGACCATATCCAAAAGAGCTTGTTCGTCGTCCACAAGCAGTATGCGTTTTTGTTTCAGGTAATCCAAATCCATAGGGTCCCCTCCTTTACGGTGTGATTATAGCATAAAAACTCGGCTTTTGGGAATTTCTGTGCAAATGTAAGGCAGATGTAAGGTTACGGAAAGGCTGACACAAGGTTGGCGCTGTAGAATGAGACAGTACTTAAGGAGGTGCAAGTGAAATGAACATCATCGAAACGAAACATTTAACGAAAACTTACGGAGATTTTACCGCTGTCTCGGGGATCGACCTGCATATCCCCAAGGGGGAGGTCTACGGCTTTCTTGGCCCCAACGGGGCGGGGAAATCCACCACCATGAAAATGCTGCTGGGACTGACAAAGCCTACAAGCGGCAGCTTCACCATTGACGGGAAACAGTATCCGGAAAATCGAACAGAGATTTTGAAGGAAATCGGCTCCCTGATTGAGGCACCCGCCTTTTACGGAAATCTGACCGGGGAGGAAAACCTGGAGATTCTCCGGCGCATTCTGGGGCTTCCCAAATCCGACGTATTGGAGGCGCTGGAAATCGTGGGGCTGACCCAGTTTCGGAAGCGATTGGCGAGAAACTATTCCCTGGGAATGAAGCAGAGGCTGGGACTGGCCGGGGCTATCATCGGGAAGCCGCCCATCCTCATTCTGGATGAGCCCACCAACGGCCTGGACCCGGTGGGCATCCATGAGATTAGAACGCTGATTCGCTCTCTGCCGGAGAGATTTGGCTGTACGGTTTTGGTGTCGTCCCATCTGCTGTCTGAGATCGAGCTGATGGCGGACACCATCGGGATTCTCAACCACGGCCGTCTGCTGTTTGAAGGGACGATGGCTGGGCTCCAGGCAAGCGCGGCATCTCTGGGCTATCCTACCGACAACCTGGAAGAAATGTTCCTGGCCCTGATTGACGGGGATAACCGGAAACGAGGTGCCGCCCAATGAACGCTGTGGCACTGGAATGGAAAAAGCGGAAGCGGACGGGGCTGCTGACGGCGTACCTGGGCGGCGGGATGCTTGCCGGAACCCTGCCAGTTGCCCAGATGTTTCTGAGGCCGGAGCGGTTTCTCAGCCAGCCGGGCGGCCCTGTTCAGATTCTGCTGGGCGAAAACGGACAGATGATGGCCATGCTGAATGTGCTGCTGACGGTGGCGGGGACGTGCCTACAGTACCATCTGGAATACGCGGACAACGCCATGGGGAAGATGCGGGCGCTGCCCATTCCTGAAAGCGCCCTGTTCCTGGGAAAAGGGCTTCTGGCAAGCCTTTTGACCCTGGTTACCCTGATCATCGAGGCGGGAGTGACTGGTTTCTGCGCCTTCCATTGGTTTGGGACCGGAAAGGACGTGCTTGAAGAGCTGCTGAAAAACTTTGGCTTTCTTTACGCGCTGACACTGCCCTGCATTTTCCTGTCCCTGCTGATCGGGGAAGCCTTTCCCAATATGTGGACAGCCCTGGGCATTGGGGTGATTTGCGTATTTGTGGCCACCATGATTCCTGCTGGTCATTTTGCCCTGTCTCTGTTTCCCTACGCACTGCCTTTTCGGCTGCTTGGGGAGGATGCACGGCGCTATCTTCTGGGGGCTGCCTGTGAGCTGGGAATAATCGGGCTGATGCAGTGGCTTTACAGAAAGGGAAGGAGGATGCTTGCATGAACCTGCTGTCACTGACCCGGGTGGAATTTCAGAAAATGAAACGCTCCGGGATTCTGCTCCTTTTATTTGCCGCCACGGTGATCCTTTGGATTCCGTCCATTCTGAACGTGGGGCTGAATTTTACTATGCGCTCTCAGGGGATCCCCATATCTCCGGAAAATAACTTTTTTATCCAGGGCTTTCTGGGCATGGCCTGGTTCATGTTCCCCGGGAGTATGGTGGTCTGTACGGTGCTGCTGAGCCAGACGGAACGGGGGAATCGAGGTATCCTCAAAATGCTGACCATGCCGGTGAGCACGGTGAAATTCTGCCTGGCAAAATTTTTGGTTCTGCTGACTCTGGCCCTCTGTCAGATTCTCATGATGACCGGGATGTATTATCTCAGCGGGGCCATTGCGTCCCAAACCCAGGGCTATGATCTGCTTCTGCCCCTGCAATATGTCCTGAAAGAGGTGGGCAAGCTGTATTTTTCCGCTGCCCCCATGCTGGCATTTTTCTGGATGCTGTCCGTGTGTATTCAGACGCCCATTTTTTCCATGGGAATCGGTCTTGCATCCATTGTGCCATCGGTGCTGGCCATCAATACCAGAATGTGGTATCTGTACCCCATGTGCTACCCCTTTTATGTGCTGGCGAGGGAGCAGAGCAGGCTGACAGAGAACGGGACTGTATCGGTGATCGAATCGGCACCCTGGATTTTGACAGCGATCGTGGTGATGAGTGTTTGTCTGACGGCGGCCTGCCTCCGATTTGGGCAGGCGGAAAGGAAGTAAAACCAATGAAAAAGAAAATTTATACAGCGGCCAGCGCCATTATGATGTTTGTACCCTGGACGATTTTGCCCTTGAGAAGCTATGAATGGGCACTCCGGTCTCCCGTGGCGGAGATCATGATTTCGGGCTTCGCGGCTTTTATGATCTTCAGCGGGGTGTTTACCGGCCTTGCCTATGGGAAGGGGAAGGTTCAGAACAATTTGATGAAGGTCTGCCTGATCGTAAACGGCCTGTACGCCGCCGGAGGCGTGGCGGCTCTGGGCATGATGTTTTTTCCGAAAATTCTATGAGGAGGACAGATGCAGTGAGAAAAAGAAAAGCGTGGAAGCCTGTGCTTCTGGTTTTTACCCTGGGGATTCTGTCTGTACTGTGTAAGGAGGTACACAAATGCTGAAAAAAAGATGGGGCATTGTGCTGCTGGCATTGTGTCTGGCAGTTATGTTTACAGGCTGCGAACTCCGCTCCGGCGTGGACGACCTGAAAGAGAACCTGCTCGATGGCATTGACCACTGGATGCAGTCGCTGAGCAAGTATACCCTGACAAAAGAAAAAGACCTGCAAGGGGCTAAGAAAAAGGGAATCGACGACTACACAGGTACTTATGGGGCGGATTACCAGGAGTTTAACGGGGAAGAGGTCCTTTTCGGCGGGACCGCCTGGGAGAGAAAAAAGGGAAGCCGTCTGGACGTGATATACACGCTGACCATCGAGAGTGGCACGGCAGAGCTTCTCTGGACTTCCGGCACAGACCAATATACCATTACCGGCGAAAGCCAGGAGGGTACAAAGACCTACACCCTCTCCGCCGGGGACAATTACCTGGTGCTGAAAGGGGAGAACTTCACGGGCAGGCTGGATGTGACCGTGAAGGATGGAGAGGACTGAACAAAAAACGGACCGGCAAGGTTTTTACCCTGCCGGTCCGTGTTCCGTTTTTAGACGTTAAACAGGAAGTTGACAATGTCCCCGTCCTTCATGACATATTCCTTGCCCTCGCTGCGAACCAAACCCTTGGCTTTCGCCGCCGCCATGGTGCCGCAGGCCTTCATATCCTCGAAGGCAATGACCTCCGCCCGGATAAAGCCCCGCTCAAAGTCTGTGTGGATCTTACCGGCGGCCTGAGGCGCCTTGGTGCCCCGCTTGATGGTCCAGGCCCGGCACTCGTCGCTGCCCGCGGTGAGGAAGGAGATCAGACCCAGCAGGGCATAGGAGCTGCGGATCAGCCGGTCCAGGCCGCTTTCCTGGAGGCCCAGCTCTTCCATGAACATGGCCTTTTCCTCGGGATCGTCCAGCTCGGCGATGTCCGCCTCCAGCTTGGCGCAGATGGGAAGCACCTGGGAGCCTTCCCTGTCGGCCAGCTCCTTCACCGCCATGTAGTGGCGGCTGCTTTCGGGGTTGTTTACCTCGTCCTCGCCCAGGTTGGCAACATAAATGGTCTTCTTCAGGGTCAGCAGATCGGAGGTGGAAATCAAGGCCAGATCGTCGGCATCGTCGGTAAAGGTTCTTGCAAGCTTGCCTTCATTCAGGTGGGCCAGCAGGTCCGTAAAGACGGTGACCTCCCGCTGGAACTTCTTGTCGCCGCCTTTCATGGCCTTCTGGGCCTTGTCGATGCGGCGCTCTACCATTTCAATGTCTGCCATCACCAGTTCCAGATTGATGATGTCGATGTCCCGGAGGGGATCGGTGGTGCCCTCCACGTGGGTGACGTTGCTGTCCTCAAAGCAGCGAACCACATGGACGATGGCGTCGGTGGTGCGGATGTTGCTGAGGAATTTGTTGCCCAGACCCTCGCCCTTGCTGGCGCCCTTCACAAGACCGGCGATGTCCACGAACTCCACAATGGCGGGGGTTACCTTCTTGGGTTTGTGCAGCTCCGCAAGCCAGGTAAGACGCTCATCGGGAACGGAGACCACGCCCACGTTGGGGTCGATGGTGCAGAAGGCGTAGTTGTCAGCGGGGACGCCCGCGTTGGTGATGGCGTTGAAAAGGGTAGACTTGCCCACGTTGGGAAGTCCCACGATTCCGAGCTTCATATATTTGCTACCTGTTCAGAAGGTCTGTGAGAAGACGGCTTCTGCCTTTCTTATTATTTGACCTCTTGTCGAAAGAGGCTGTAAACACACTCAAAAATCCTGACCGTCAAAGCGTGAGACGGATCTGCTGACAGAACCGGGGCATCCCTAGCGGAAGTGGCTTTGAAACCATTTGCCGGCATTGGTATCCTGGGTCGCAATCATATAGGGGGCGACGATTACGTCGTCAATGTCATACTTCTCCACAAAGGAGGCCATGCTGTTATCCCAGTATTTCCGGTAGTCAATGGCGTAGACGTTATGGTAATTCTGGCTGAAATAAGGGGTAAAGCAATTGCCGAAGGAATCCTTGAATATCAGGCAGTTTGGCCCATCGGGTAAATCCTCGTTGACAATATGAACAATGGGCGCGTCCGCGGCAAGAAAGGCGCAGTATTTTCCCTCGGGATTATTGTTGGACACATCCCGGATCATTGGAAATTCACCGTAGTCGCGGTCGCTGCGATACATGGTAATATCTCCTGCCGGAACCCAGCATTCCAGCTCGTCTCGTTTCAGCTTCCTTGGGTAGGGCACTTTGCCATAAATGGAACCGATCATTTCACCCTGGTTCCAGTAGGTCATGTCCTCCAGAGCCACGGCCTCCATACCGGCTGCCTCACATACCGCCTGATAGGCGTAATAGGCGCCCAGCGCCGACCAGTGGTGATCTGTACGGTAGAAGATATATTCATCCTTATGAGCCATCAGCTTGCGGACAGTATCCACCTTGATCACGTTTTCGCTCATCTGGCCGTGGATGTAATCCAGCATTTCATCCTGGGGTGTACAGTTGAGCTGCTCCAAATATGCCGGGTCTACCATGACACCGATGGAGGTGGGGGCGGGGGCGCTGATGACACGCACGCCTTTTTCTGCCATCCGATCCGCAAAGCCGCTGATGGTTTTGGCGTATTTGTCGCTCATAACTGGGGAGATTTTCAGCTGATTGTAGCCGGTATCGCCAATCTGAATTGCCTTGCCGATATAGATATCCTCCAGCTCGATTTCGGGCGCCTTGAACTCCGTTTCCGCAGACTGGGTCTCTTCGGGCGCTGCTTCGATGGGGCTATTCAACTGGCTGTCTTCAGAAGAGGCTGTGGCCGCTTCCGGCAGAGAGATTGACGCGTCTCCGAGGGAATCCTGACCGGGCGGCTCTATTATGTTATCACTGAGCGTTCCCGAAAAGGCAATTTCCGAATGCCCATAGAGGGTTGCCATTGTCTGGGACACATCTATCCACCGCTCCCGGCCAGGAAAGGTATCCGAAAACCACAAGGTGATGCCGTTGAAATAATCGCCGGAAAGCAGGGCACCTACAGAAAATTCCGGGAACTTTTCCAGATCCCGCTGTTCTCCGTAGGAAATGGTGGGGCGCAGGGGGATAATCAGGGAAAGCATCGTCAAAATTGTCAAAATAACGAGGAACGGAAGAGCATACCATTTGCTGAGTTTGGGATGATCCATGTAGCAGCCCTCCTTTAAAAGCGGAAGTAGATGAAGGGGTTATAGCTGTCGCCCACCAGACTGGCTGTAGACAGCAGAAGCAAAAGTACCGGAATGACACAGTAAAGCACCACATTCCACATCCGTTCCGGGCGGCCTCCATGGCAGGTAAGAGAAGCCAGGCGCTCCTTGACCTGCTTCATCACAGGTAGACAGGCCAGTACGGCGGCCAAAAGCAGGAACATATGACTCTGAAATTGAATCTCCGTGGTAAAATCCGTAAAGGAATTGCCGTTCAGACCAAACAGGGAACGGATTGTTGCCAGCCCCAGCCGGATGTCCGTAAACCGAAAAAATGTCCAGCCAACCAACACAACTGTCAAAAGGTATATGTGAGACAGAATCCGGGATTTTTTCAACAGCTTTCCCAGCCCCCATCGTTCCAGCATCAGAAATACGAAGAACCAAAGTCCCCATAACAGGAAATTCCAGCTGGCCCCATGCCAGAGCCCGGTAAGGCACCACACGATAAGGGTGTTGCGAAGGGTTTTCCAGGGGCCGCACCGGCTGCCTCCCAGGGGAATGTACACGTAGTCCCGGAAAAAGGTACCCAGGGAGATGTGCCATCTGCGCCAGAATTCCGTTACCGTTGCGGATATATAGGGATAGTTGAAGTTTTCCAGGTAATGCAGCCCCAGCATCCGGCCCATGCCGATGGCCATGTCGGAATAGGCGGAGAAATCCAGATAGATGTGAAGCCCATAGGCGACAATGCCAAGCCAGGAACCCAGGACGGACTGCCCATTGAGAAACGCCAGACTATCTTCGAAAGCGGCCCCATTTACAATGGTAGCATCGGTAAGCAGCATGGTGTCGGCCAGGGCACCGCAGGGGTTGGCCAGCAGCGTTTTCTTCGCGAGGCCGCAGCAGAAGCGGCTGATACCGGCGGTCAGCTCCGGTCTGCGGGGTTCCGGCCCAAACAGCTCCCGATCAATGGTCTGATAACGGACGATGGGTCCGGCAATGCATTGATGAAACAGCGCCGCGTAAAGAAGAACATTCCAGTAGCTGTCCTGGGCCTGGGCATCCCCCCGGGCCACATCCACCACATAGGTCAGAAGCTGGAAGGTATAGAAGGAAATGCCGATGGGCAGCGCAATGCGCTGAACCCACTGCGGTACCGGTCCGAAAATACCGCAGATTAGGGAGGCGTACTTGAAGTAGCCCAGAAGGGTCAGCATGACCGCAGCAGCAACGCCAACCCAAACTTTTCTACCAGTGCGCTGGAATCTGGCAGCCTTCCGGGCACACAGCCAGGCTGTGAAAGCCATAGCCATCAGCAGAAGAACATACTTTGGCTCGCCCCAGGCGTAAAAAATCAGAGAGAAAATCAGCAGAACCACATTCTGGGCGCGCTGATTCTCCCGGCATAGCGCATAGGCCAGCAGGGAAAAAGGGAAAAATGCATATAGGAATAATAAGCTGGAAAAAACTATGGAAAACATCTCCTTCGCAGGGACGATCCCCGCCAGACTTTATGGAAAGGCTCCCGGGTAACGGACAGTCACGGAAGGTGCCGCGGGTAATTTCCGCAGGGACGGCTCCTCTTTTGACAAACAACATATAATATAGCATAGTACCGCTTTTTTTGCAATGCCGCAAGGGAAATAATTCATGCGTACTGAATAACGC
>DEUP01000009.1 GCA_002362625.1 Clostridiales bacterium UBA3259 | reverse complement strand
GGTACGTTTTCATAACAAAAAAGCAGGAGCGGTAAGTACCCCCCCTGAAGCAGCCGGGAACCCGGCTCCCTTTGGCCAGAAAAAGCAAAGCGGACGGGAAAACCCGTCCGCAATCTGTTTTGTACAATTTAATGTCAGGATGCTTCTTCCTCACCGGCCTCTCCGTGTCCGTACTCCCCTCCCGTACAGGCAGGGTAGGCGGAGTAATCCCATACATACCCCTCCATCTGTCTGTCCGTAAAGGTGCTGAAGCCGCCCTGGGCGCTGCACCGCAGAAGATCCACATGATAGTATAGCTCCCCTTCCCGAACAATGTTCCAGGTTCTCGGCTCTCCGGAGCGGGTGCCCGTCACCGTCAGGCACTCCAAATCGGCGTTCCGGCACATGGCCGCGTAGACCGTTGCGAAAGCACGGCTGTCACCCACCCCGTGGCGCAGCAGGCTGTAGGCCGGCGTCAGGGAGGTCTCATACTTATAGTCAAACCGTTCCATCAGGAAAGCGTAAAGCTGCGCATACTTCTGCCGCTGGGCGCCATCGCCGCTGACGTACAGCGCCGCCGATTCAAACACCTGCTTCACCTGAGACTGCATTTTCCGCAGATCGTCCCGGGAGTTCTGGTAGCCGAAGACCAGCTCCACCACCCGGCTGCTGCCCCTGCCGTAGACCGTTTCCGTGACCTGGGGCACCTCCATCACCGTTTCGGGATTGGCGGCGGCATAGTCCTGAACGAACTGGGTCAGATCCTGCCGTTGGTATTCCTCCACCAGTATGACAACGCCGGCGTCACACTGCCCCAGAGCCTTTTCCACCAAAGCCTGAAGGCCGTCCATGGTTTTCGCCTTCTGAATCTGCCGCAGCTCTGCCTGACTGCGCCGGTAGCGTACTGTCACCGCCAGGGCCGGCACATTGCCGCTGGAGCCTGTCTCGCACTGGATGTCCTCCACCGCGTAGGCCCCTACAGGGTCAGCGTATTTCACATGCCGGATGGCTGTCTCCACCCCGGTTTCCATGGTATCCGGGGGATAATCCGGCACATACAGCACCGCGCTTTCCTGTCCGGAGGAGACGATCTGCTTCAGTGCCGCCACCAGCTCCTGGTAATTCTCAACCGTAACCGCGTCCAGCTGCTGGCTCTGCCTCTGCTCCCGATGGGGCGTTACGGACACGTAGCTGCCGTCCAGAAAGCCGCAGCCGGAAAGCAGCAGGCATACTGCCGCCAGCAGTATCAGTCCTTTTTTCTTCATAACGTCCCTCCGAAGCTACAATCCATTCTTGGAGAATCTGGCAAACCCGTCTCCCAGCACCTGGTGGGCCTCCTGAACGATGACAAAGGCATTGGGGTCGATCTCCATGACCAGATCCTTTAATTCCGTAATCTGCCGTTTCTTCACCGCCGTGAGCACCACCTTGGTGTTATTGTGGCTGTAGCTGCCCTCCCCATGGAGGAAGGTAGCGCCCCTGTCCAGCTTCGCAATGATGCCCTCCGCGATTTCCGCATACTTTGCGGAGACAATCAGCGCCACGTTGGAATAGTCGAACCGATATACCACCATGTCCAGAGCCTTGCCGCAGATGAACACCGTAATGCCGGTATACAGCGCCTTGGTGATGTCGTGAAACGCCAGGCCTGTCATCACCGCCACAATGCCGTCAATGGTCATGGCGATCTGGCCGATGGGCACGTTCCGATATTTCAGCTTAAGCAGCCGTGCCAGAATATCCGAGCCGCCGGTGGAGGCGCCGCAGATGAACACGATCCCCAGGCCCAATCCGCAGACCACGCCTCCGTAAACCGCCGCCACAATCGGCTCAATATCGGGCATTTTCACCAGGGCCAGCAGATCAATGAGCACGGAGCTGAGAAGCATTCCCAGCAGGCTTCCGAAGAAGAACCGTTTCCCGATTTTCATGCCTCCCAGGATAAACAGGGGCAGGTTAATGAGAATGGTCACAGTGCCCACCTTGCCGAAGCCCAGAAGGTGGATCAGCACCAGCGCCATACCGGACACGCCGCCGGGGCTGATATCATTCGGCTCCAAAAACAGGGCAAACCCCACCGCGAACAGGGCGCTGCCCGCAATGGTTTCCAGGATCCAGACATATTCCCGCCACTTCTTTTTCATTTCGTCACTCCTGTCACACCTCGAAGGATTGCTGCTTGTCCGGGGAATCCTCCTCCTTCAGCAGCGCGCCGGCGGAGGGGATCGTTTTGGTACGGTAGCGGCTCTCATTTACGATGCCGCTTTCCTTCAGCAGCACCGCCCGGGTGACCACAGCCTTCTTCTTAGGCGTCATCACCGCCACCCCCTGGGTGTTCCGGGTGGTCTTGGGCAGCAGCTGAGCCGTGGAGAAGATGGCCGCTCTGCCGTCGCTGGTGTAGACGGCGATCTGCTCGTCGGCTTCCAGCGCCATGGCGCATACCAGCGGACTCTTGTCCGAGTAGGCGCCGGTAAGCTTTTTCCGGTTGGTCTTGGTCTCATAGGCGCTGAGCGGGACCTTGGCCGTTTTTCCGTTTTCGAAGAAGAACAGAATAAAGCCCTTGTAGTCTCCGCAGAACAGCAGGGATACCATATTCTCTCCCGTCTCGAAGCCCAGCTTCTGGGGCAGGTAGTCTCCCAGCAAAGAGGCCTTGCTGTCCTCAAAGTCGGAAAGCCGGGATTTGTAGCACTGGAACTTGTTGGTAAATACCAGAAATTCCGCCCGGTTGCTGGTTTCTCTGGACAGGAGCAGCCCGTCTCCTTCCTTGAACTTCTGCTCACCGCTGAGGCGCAGGGAGGCCTGGGTGATCTTCTTCAGATATCCCTCTCTGGACAGGAACACGGTCACAGGATAATCCGGAACCTGCTCCTCCTCTTCCTCGGGAGCCGCCTCCTGGACGCTGTACAGGATTTCCGTCTTCCGGGGCTTGCCGTACTTCTCGCTGACGTCCTGGAGCTCCTTGATAATGAGATTTTGCAGCTTTTTGGCGCTGTTCAGGGTGCTTTGCAGCTCGGCAATCTCCTTTTCCAGCTGGTCGGTAGCCTTCACCTGCTTGAGGATGTATTCCTTGTTGATGTTGCGCAGCTTAATCTCCGCCACGAAGTTCGCCTGAATCTCGTCGATGCCGAAGCCGATCATCAGGTTGGGCACCACCTCATTTTCCAGCTCCGTCTCCCGGATAATGGAGATAGCCTTGTCAATGTCCAGCAGAATCCGCTCCAAACCCTTGAGCAGATGGAGCCGGTCCTCCTTCTTCTGAATCTGAAAGAAGATCCGCCGCTTGACGCAGTCCGTCCGCCAGGCGGTCCACTCCTGCAAAATCTCCCCCACACCCATAACCCGGGGCATGCCCGCAATCAGAATGTTAAAGTTGCAGGGGAAGGAATCCTGAAGAGGGGTCAGCCGGAAGAGCTTCTGCATCAGCTTCTCCGGATCCACCCCCCGTTTCAGATCAATGGTCAGCTTCAAGCCGCCCAGATCCGTCTCGTCCCGCATATCGGTGATCTCTTTGATCTTCCCCGCCTTAATGAGCTCCGCCACCTTGTCCATAATGACCTCGGTAGCGGTGGAATAGGGGATCTCCGTAACCTCAATGAGGTTGCCGTCCTTGACATACCGCCACTTGGCCCGAAGCTTAAAGCTGCCCCGGCCGGTAGTATAGATTTCCCTGACCGCAGCCTCATCAAACAGCAGCTCGCCCCCAGTGGAGAAATCCGGCCCCGGAAGGGTTTCCAGAATATCGTGGTCCGGGTTTCGCATCAGGGCAATGGTGGTATCGCAGACCTCCTTCAGGTTAAAGGAGCAGATGTTGGAAGCCATTCCCACGGCAATGCCCTGATTGGCCGAAACCAGCACATTGGGGAAGGTGGTAGGCAGCAGCGCCGGCTCCTTCATGGTGGCGTCATAGTTGTCCACCATGTCCACGGTGTCGCTGTCAATGTCCTTGAAGATTTCGTTGCAGATGGGGTCCAGCTTGGCTTCCGTATACCGGGCGGCGGCGTAGGCCATGTCCCGGGAGTATACCTTACCGAAGTTGCCCTTGGAATCCACAAATGGGTGAAGCAACGTCTCATTGCCCTTGGCAAGCCGCACCATGGTTTCATAAATAGCGGCGTCTCCGTGGGGATTTAACCGCATGGTCTGACCCACGATGTTGGCGGATTTCGTCCTCCCGCCGGTGAGCAGGCCCATTTTGTACATGGTATACAGGAGCTTCCGATGGCTGGGCTTAAAGCCGTCGATCTCCGGAATGGCCCGGGAGACGATGACGGACATGGCATAGGGCATATAGTTGATCTCCAAGGTTTCGGAGATGGCCTGCTCTGTGGTGGAGCCATGGAGGCCCATCACGCCGTCGGTGTTGATGTTTTTATGGTTTTGTTCCGTTTCCTTTTTCTTGCGTGCCATAGATGCACTCCTTGTTCATATATCCTTAAGAAATATCCGCCAGTTCCAGATACTTCGCGCCGTTTTCCGCGATGAAGTTCTTCCTGTCCTGGAGAGCATCTCCCAGCAGAATGTCAAAATAGTAGCTGGTGCGCTCAGCCTCTTCCGGCATAACCTTAATCAGCCGCCGGGTCTCCGGGTTCATGGTGGTCATCCACATCATCTCCGGGTCGTTTTCGCCAAGGCCCTTGGAACGCTGGATGGTGACCTTTTTCCCTTCCAGCTGCTTTAAAATGGACACCTTTTCCTGCTCATTGTAGGCAAACCAGGTCTTATCCTTGCAGGTAATCTCAAACAGAGGCGACTCCGCAATGTAGACATAGCCGTCCCGGATCAGGGTGGGACACAGCCGGTAGAGCATAGTCAGGATCAGCGTGCGGATCTGGAAGCCGTCCACGTCCGCATCGGTACAGATGACCACCTTGTTCCACCGCAGGTTATCCAGATCAAAAGAGCTGAGCTCCTTTGCCTTCTTCCCCTGGACCTCCACGCCGCAGCCCAAAACCTTCATGAGATCGGTGATGATGGGGGAAGCAAAAATCTTATTGTAGTCCGCCTTCAGGCAGTTTAGGATTTTTCCGCGGACAGGCATAATCCCCTGGAACTCCGCGTCCCTCGACAGCTTGACGCTGCCCAGAGCGGAATCGCCCTCCACGATATACAGCTCCCGCTTGGATACGTCCCGGCTCCGGCAGTCCACAAACTTCTGCACCCGGTTGGCAATGTCAATGGACCCGGAAAGCTTCTTCTTGACGCTAGACTTGGTCTTTTCGGCGGACTCTCTGGCCCGCTTGTTCACCAGGATCTGCTCGGCAGCCTTGTCCGCCTCCTGCTTGTTCTCGATGAACCAGACCTGAAGCTGTTCCTTGAAAAAGGCGGTCATGGCCTCCTGGGTGAACCTGGAATTGACGGACTTTTTCGTCTGGTTTTCAAAGCAGCCGATGGTGGAGAAGCAGTTGGTCACCAGCACCAGGCTGTCCTGAATGTCCTGGAAAATGATCTTATTCTCGCTTTTGGTGTACTTGTTGTTGTCCTTCAAATACTTATCAAAAGCGGCGGTAAACCCAAGGCGCACCGCCTTGTCCGGGCTGCCGCCATATTCCAGCCAGGAGGAGTTGTGATAATACTCAATGTGGCTGACCTGCTTACTAAAGCAGAAGGAGGCGGTGATTTTCAGCTTCATCTCCGGACGGTTGTCCGCGTCCCGGCCCCGGCGCTCCGTCTCCCAGAAGGTGGGCATGGTAAAGGCGTTGTCCCCTACCAGCTCCTCAATGTATTCCCGGATGCCGCCCTCATAGCAGTATTCCTCTGTCTCAAATTTGCTTCCCACCTGATTGCGGAACTGGAAGCGTACCCCGGGGTTCACCACCGCCTGACGCTTTAATACGTCCCGGTAGTATTCCACGGGGATGTCGATGTCCGTGAACACCTGCTTGTCCGGCTTCCAGTGGAACTTGGAGCCGGTCTTCTTCCGGTCAGTCGGTTCCTTTTTGAGACCCCCCTTGTTCCGGCCCTTTTCAAAGTGGAGATCGTACCGGAATCCGTCCCTGCGGATGGTGGCGTCAAAGAATTCGGAGGCATACTGGGTGGCGCAGGAGCCAAGGCCGTTGAGGCCCAGAGAGTATTCATAGTTCTCTCCATTTTCCCCATACTTGCCGCCGGCGTACATTTCGCAGAAAACCAGCTCCCAGTTAAAGCGCTTTTCCTTCTCGTTATAGTCCACGGGGCAGCCCCGTCCGAAGTCCTCCACCTCCACGCTGAGGTCCTCATACCGGGTGACGATGATGGTGTCGCCGTGTCCCTCTCTGGCCTCGTCGATGGCGTTGGAGAGAATCTCAAACACCGCGTGCTTGCAGCCCTCCAGGTCGTCAGAGCCGAAGATAACAGCGGGACGCTTGCGCACCCGGTCTTCCCCCTTGAGCATGGAGATGCTGGAATTTCCGTATTGTTCCTGTTGTTTTTTTGCCATTTTTCCTTACCTGCCATAATTACCCATTGTAAATTCTTCTACATTATACGCAATTTTGGCTGTAAAGTCAACTACAGCCGATTTTACCCAAATAACTTTCCCCATTCCCGTCCATACTAAAACCAATAATGGAAAAGGAGCATGAAAATGGGATCGATTTGGATGGACGGGGCACATCTGCCCGACTTTCCCGCCTTGCATGGGGATATCTCTGCTGACGTGCTGGTCATCGGCGGCGGTATGGCCGGGCTGTTATGCGCCTGGCAGCTTCAAAAGGCAGGTGCAGCCTGCGTTGTGGCGGAAGCGAACACCATTCTCAGCGGTGCCACCAAAAACACCACGGCGAAGATCACCGCCCAGCATGGTCTGATCTACGCCTCCCTTCTCCAAAACCTGGGCCGGGAAAAGGCGGGTCTGTATTACCAGGCAAATCACCGGGCACTGGAGGAATATGCCCGGCTCTGCAAAACCATTCCCTGTGACTTTTCCCGCCGGGATAACTTCATCTACTCCCGCACAGACCCGGAGGTGCTGGAAGAGGAGCTGAACGCCATGGATCTCCTGGGCATCCCGGGAGCCTTTTCCCACACTCCGGAGCTGCCCTTCCCCACAGTGGGGGCTGTGGTGCTGGGAGATCAGGCCCAGTTTCATCCCATAAAATTCCTGGCCGCCATAGCGGATGGGCTTTCGATTTACGAGCACACTCCCATCCGGGAGCTGAAAAAAGGAAAGGCGCTCACGGATGACGGCAGCATTCAGGCGAAGGTCATTGTGGTCGCCACCCATTTTCCCTTTCTCAATAAGCATGGCAGCTACTTTCTGAAAATGTACCAGCAGCGCTCCTACGCCCTGGCCTTAAAGTACGCTCCCGCCCTGGAGGGCATGTACCTGGACCAGCAGGAGAACGGCCTCTCCTTCCGAAGCCAGGACAGCCGTCTGATTCTGGGGGGCGGCGGACACCGGACAGGGAAGACCGGCGGGAACTGGCAGGAGCTGGAGGCCTTTGTCCGGCAAAATTATCCCCACGCCAAAATCACCCACCGCTGGGCCGCCCAGGACTGCATGACCCTGGACGGCGTCCCCTATATCGGCCGCTACAGCTCACGGACAGAAAACCTGTATGTTGCCACCGGCTTCAACAAATGGGGCATGACCGGCTCCATGGCGGCGGCCCAGGTGCTCACCGAGCTGATCACCGGCAAGGGCAGCGAATTTGAGGAGCTGTTTTCTCCCTCCCGGAACATGCTCTGCCCGCAGCTGGGCCTGAACACCCTGGAGGCTCTTCGAAATCTTCTTACACTTTCCACTCCCCGCTGTCCCCATATGGGCTGCGCCCTGAAATGGAATCCGGCAGAGCGCAGCTGGGACTGCCCCTGCCACGGCTCACGGTTTTCCGGGGATGGGCGCCTGATCGACAATCCCGCCGCCGGGGATCTGAAGAAGCATCCGTAACCATTTCTATCGTAAATAATTTATCGTTTATCATTAAAAAATAGTTGACAAACATATTCATCTGTGGTATCATAGTGCCATCTCAAAAAGGAGGTCGCTTCTATGAAAGACATGACCGTTACCGCTACCCGCCTGGATAAGTTTCTCCATTTCCTGAACATCCTGCTGTGGATTGCCATTGGCGTTTCCCTGGTGGGACTTGTACTCATCGCCGCCTGTTTCCTCTTCCGCATCAATCCCCGCTGGATCGCCGGTGCCCTCAATGAGGTGGATGTGGGGATGCTGTCCCTGACCATCGGGGAGGGCTACGTCCCCAGCACCTCCGTGGTGCTGCTCACCGCAGACGCTGAGCTTTTCCTGGGTCTTGTGGGACTTTACCTCAGCCGGCTGCTGCTCCTTCGCTTCCGGGATATTTTAAAGCCCATGAAGGAGGGGCTGCCCTTCCACGATTCTGTCAGTCAGAATCTGAAAAAATCCGCCCTGTATGTGCTGATCTGGGGCATTGTAAAGAACCTGGGGGACGGGCTGAGCCTGATGCTCATTGCCTCCCAGTACCGTCTGCCCCCCCTGCTCCTCAGCGACAAAATCACCCAGGTGAGCTTTATCGCTCCCACTGACTTAGGGTTCCTCTTCGTTGCCGCCGTTCTGCTTTTGCTGAGCTATGTGTTCCGCTACGGAGAAAGCTTACAGCAGCTCTCCGACGAGACGCTGTGAGGAGGGTTCGTCATGGCAATCATTCTGCGCCTGGACCGGGTCATGGCTGATCGGAAAATGTCCCTGAACGAGCTGTCTGCCAAGGTGGGGGTCTCCAACGTCAACCTCTCCAAGCTGAAAACCGGCAAGGTCAGCGCCATCCGCTTTTCCACCCTGGAAGCCATCTGCGAGGCTCTGAACTGTCAGCCGGGAGATATTCTGGAATACCAGAAGGATTCCTGAACGGCACTGTCCCCGATGGCGAAAAGCTGTCGGGGACTATTTCTCTCATTTTTCTCATGATATTTTGCCGTTTCGTAATATTTCCTCTTGTGTTTTCCCGTCATAAGGGTTATAATAGCCAGAGAAATTCATTAGGAGGTCATTTTCATGGCTGTTAAAATTGAAAAGGAAACCATTATCGGGGACATTCTGGACGTGGCGCCCCAGTCCGCGCCCCTGTTTTTTGCCATCGGTATGCACTGCCTGGGCTGTCCCTCTTCCCGGGGCGAAACCGTTGAGGAAGCCTGCATGGTTCACGGCATCGACTGCGAGCCCTTCCTCCAGCAGCTGAACCACTTCCTGGAAGCCTACGAGGCCAGCCAGAACGAGGACGCCCAGAACTGATTTTCACCGGCTATGCCACCCCTGCCGGGGTGGCATTTCACTTTTTTCAGGAGGAACCCCCTATGAAGCTCCCTCTTTCCAACCGGCTCCGGGCCTGCTGCCAGTTTGTGTCTCCCGGCGAGCGAATCGCGGACGTAGGCTGCGACCACGGATATTTAGGAATTTACCTGCTCCAAAAGGGCATTGCCCGGTCGGTGATCGCCTCCGACATCAATGAGATGCCCCTGGAAAGCGCCCGTCAAAACGCTTCCAAATTTGGTGTGGCGGACAAAATGTCCTTCCACCTCTGCAGCGGTGTCCGCCACCTGCCCCATAACTTTGACGCCCTGGTCTGCGCCGGTATGGGCGCGGACACCATCATGACCATTTTAAGCGACGCGCCCTGGCTTCGGGACGAAAAATACCGTCTGATTCTTCAGTGCCAGAGCAAGCGGCCGGAGCTGCGGCGGTATCTCCATCAGCACGGCTACGCCATCCGCCGGGAGACCCTGGCCCGGGACGGAAAGTTCCTCTATCCGGTTATGGAGGCAGCCTATGATCCCACAGTGGAAATGACCGAGGCAGACTACTACATCACACCAGCCCTGCGGCGCAGCGGCTCTCCCCTGCTGCCGGAATTTCTGGATCATGTCATCAGCGGAATGCAGAAAAGCGTCAACGGTCTTGCCCTTACCGGCGGAGACGGATATGCGGAAAGCCTGGCCGTTCTCAACCAAATAAAACAGTGGAGGAATGCGCTATGACAACTGTGGCAGATATTTTGCGGTACCTCAATACCATTGCCCCGCCCTATATGCAGGAAGACTGGGACAACTGCGGCCTGCTCTGCGGACGGCGGGAGAAGGAAGTAAAGAAAATACTGGTAGCCCTGGATCCCTTCCGGGATGTTGTGGAGGAAGCCGTTGCCGGAAACGCCGATCTTCTGGTCACTCACCACTCTCTGATCTTCGGCGACGGTCTGAAGGCGGTAACCGACGGCACCGAAACCGGCCGCAATCTTATGACCCTGATCGCCCATGACGTTGCCGCCATCAACGCGCACACCAACTGGGATCAGACTCCCGGCGGCGTCAACGACATTCTCGCCGCCCGGCTGGGTCTTTCTCAGGTTCGGGTCATCGACCCCCAGGGCGCAGACGAACAGGGACGGGAATGGGGCCTGCTTCGCCGGGGTGTGGTCAAAGAGCAGCCCCTGCCTGAATTCCTGGCCTATGTAAAGGAAGCGCTGGCCTGTGACGGCCTGCGGTATGTGTCCGGCAGCGGGCTTGTCCACCATGTGGCGGTGGGCGGCGGCTCCTGCGGCAGCGAGCTGAGGGATGCCCTGAATGCCGGGTGCGACACCCTTGTCACCGCCGATGTGAAGTACAACCAGTTCCGGGACGCCCTGGATCTGGGCATGAACCTCATTGACGCCGGACACTTCCACACGGAAAACCCCTCCATGACGGTAATGGCCGACCTGCTTCAGGCGGCCTTTCCGGATACGGAAGTGGTGTTCTCAACGAGGCACCAGGATCCCATGAAATTCTTTTAATGGATTCCTTTCCGCAGGAGGTGAACTATGGAGCGCGTTTTCCGAAACGAATACAAATACCAAATCAGCGCCGCCCAGATGGCAATTCTGAAAAGCCGAGCCGGGGCGGTTATGCTGCCTGATCCCCATGTGCCCCAAACAGGGCCATACGCCGGGTTCTATAACATCCGATCGGTATACTTTGATGACCGCTATGATTCCTGCTACCTGGAAAACGAAAACGGCACCGATCCCCGGGAAAAGTTCCGGATCCGTATCTACAATCACAGCGACAGCCGGATTACCCTGGAGCTGAAACGAAAACAGCAGGGGAAATGCCTGAAATTCTCCTGTCCCCTCACCCGGGAGCAATGCGATATCCTTCTGACGGGCGCGCCTCTGCCGGAGGATCACCGCTATCCCTCTCTGCTGCAAAAGCTTCTGCTGCAAATGCGTACCCGGAGCTTAAAGCCGGTGGTCGTTGTGGAATATGACCGAATCCCATACATCTTCCCCACAGGCAATGTCCGGGCGACATTGGATCTGAATATCTCCGCCTCCACCCAATGTCAGGGCTTTTTTGAGAAGACCCTTCCCCTGCGGCCTATCCTTCCCACAGGGCAGCACATTTTGGAAGTCAAGTGGGATCAGCTGCTTCCTGACTTTCTCTACCGAGCCCTTATGCTGGAATCCCTCCAATGGAGCAGCTTTTCCAAATTCTACCTATGCAGAAAAATCGAAAAGGAGCCTTATTACTTATGCACTTCAAAGACATCTTCAAGTCCAGCTTCCTTAATGAGCTTTCTTCCATAAGCCACACCACCGCGGCCCTGTACCTGCTTATGGCCGCTGCCTTCGGCTTCTACATCTTCCTGATCTACCGTGTCGTCACCCGGAGAAGCTTCTATAACAAAAGCTTTAACCTGTCCCTTTGGGTGCTGACCGTCATCATCGCCGCCATCATCATTGCCATTTCCAGCAATATCGTGCTGTCCCTGGGCATGGTGGGTGCATTGTCCATCGTCCGCTACCGCACCGCCATCAAGGATCCCATGGATCTGGTGTTCCTGTTCTGGGCCATTGCCGAGGGCATCATCTGCGGTGCCGGTATGCCCATTCTCGCCGCCATGCTGGCGGTGGGAATTTCCATTGGTCTGTTTGTCCTGGACTTTCTGCCCAAAGTCAAGCCCATGAAAATCCTCACAGTTTCCGCGGAAAGGAAGGACTGTGAAGACCCGATACTGGATGCCGTGAAGGCCCATTGCAAGCATTATACCGTCAAATCCAAGGTCATTTCCGGAGGCAGCCTGAATCTGGTCATTGAATTTTCCAGCGAGGACGAGCGCTCCTGCATTGACGCCCTGACGGAAATTCCCGGGGTAAGCGCCGTGTCCTCTCTGACCCATGACGGGGAAGTGACCTTCTGAGGACATGACCATGGGAAAATGGAAGCTGTATATTCCCATCCTTCTGATTTTTGCCTGCCTGCTGGGGATTCTTGCCTATGGCATTGGCCTGCTCCATACCCGCGCCCAGGAAATTCCCCTGACGCAGCTGCAATTCTGGGATAAGACCCACAATATCAGCCTCACCCCTTATTACGATAAAGCGGAGGACGCCTATTTTCTCTTTCTGCCAGCCTGTACCGCTCCTTCCGATTTGTCGGTCACGAATCCCGTTACCATGCGGTCCCTGCCCTTTTCTCTGCGGGAGAAAACCCAGGGCGAAACGGATTCCCCAGCGTCGGTGTGTGATCTGGAGCTGACCCACGGTGGAGAGGCCTATGTTCTGTCTCTATGGCAGTGCGATCAGCTGCCCAGTCTCTTCCTTCAGGGGCAAACGGATATGCTGGAGCAGGTGCACGAGAGCAAGCTGAATAAGGTTTCCGCCCAGGCAACGATTTTGGATGCCCAGGGGAATGTCATGCTTCGAAAATACGCCACCCTCTCCGGCAGAGGCCATGGTACATGGGACGGCGCCGACGGCCTCGGTCAGTCCAAGCGCCCCTATAATCTGAGCTTTTCCTCCCCTGTCTCCTATGGTCCTTACAAAGAGGTCACCAAGCTGTGTCTGCTGGCAAATTTTTCCGATGAAAGCAAGCTTCGCAATTCTCTTGGCTACTATACCGGCAAGGAACTGGGGCTGCGCTATGCCTCATCCTATACCTATATCAACCTCTTTATTAATGGAGAATATATGGGGCTATACGGCATTGTCACCAAGCAGGAGTATACCAGGCACATTGAGGAGGATCATATTTCGAATGTATTTGAGCTTGTCGGCTCCTACGACGGCCCTGACTCTGTTTATTCCACCGTTCTCGCCCATCCCATGAAGCCGTATTATGGAGACAATGAGCATCTGCGCAATACCATATCCACCATGGAAGAGGCGCTGACCGGCCAGGACTGGGAACGATGCGAAGCCTTGATCGATCTCGACTCCTTCGCCCTCATGTACGTTTTCGAGGAATTTCTCTGTAATATTGACATGACCGGACCCAGCCAATATTATTTTATTGACCGGGAGAATGTGCTCTACACCATGCTCCCCTGGGACTTTGATCTTTCTATGGGGAACACCGGCTCCCTCTTCGGCCCCAATCAGGATCACAGCATGATGGTATATCGGGACTATTGGGGAGATTCCTGGTATGCCCTTCTTCTTAACTGGGATGGGTTTCGGGAGCGTGTGTGTAATACCATTGAGACATATTTTACCGATGAATTTCTGGAGAAGCTGTCCTCCCATATGCTTCAGGACATTGGGGAAATAGGACGCTCCTGGGATTGCGACCTCCGGCGCTGGAAAACGTCCCCGCCTTTTTCCCGCGATGTGATTTCCCACGATCCTACCTCTCTTTCGGAATATTATGATCTTTTTACCGGCTATTTCCCAAGGCGCCGGGATTTTCTGCTGGACTATTTCCGGAATTACCAGGATTACTGTCTTGTCACCTTCCGAGCAGTTGAAGGCTATTGGAGCAATACCCTGTGTGTCCCAAAGGGCAGCCGAACCACTGACTTCCTAGACCCCTTGAACCGCGTCACGGATACCGGCGTCCCCCTTTCCGAAATCGAGACCATCACCCAGGATCTGAATATCCTTCCGCTCTCATAGGAATGTCCGCAGAAAAAGACGGAAAAGTCCCCTTTTTGTATTGATTTTCTAAAGAGAATCTGCTAAAATAGATGGGCTGATTTACTATGAAGGCTTCGCATTCATAGTAAAATGATTCTAAATGCCGGCGTCTCGCCCTTTACAGGGCAACCGATGCCGATGCATAATAAATGTCCATGCGCACGACCTGCTTTCCGATACCGTGGTGCCCAGAACGCGCATGGAAATTTAATCAATTCATTCCAGAAAGGATAGAGATACCATGTCCGGACATTCCAAATGGCATAACATTCAGAAGACCAAGGGCGCACAGGACGCCAAGCGGGCTGCCGCTTTCACCAAGATCGCGAAAGAGCTGATCGTGGCAGTGAAGGAGGGCGGCGGCATCATTGACCCCGCCAACAACTCCAGGCTCGCCACCGTCATCACCAAGGCCAAGGCTGCCAACATGCCCAACGACAACATCAAGCGCTGCCTGGAAAAGGCCTCCGGCGCCGGCGGTGCCGACAACTACGAGACCATCACCTACGAGGGCTACGGCCCCGGCGGCGTGGCCGTGATTGTGGAGACCATGACCGACAACCGCAACCGTACCGCAGGCTCCATGCGCCACCACTTCGACAAGTTCGGCGGCAACCTGGGCGCCACCGGCTGCGTCAGCTGGTCCTTCGACAAGAAGGGCGTTCTGGTCATCGACAATGAGGAAGAGGAGCTGGACGAGGATACCGTCATGATGGACGCCATGGACTGCGGCGCTGACGACTTTGAGGCCGACGGCGACGTGTTCACCATCTACACCGACCCTGACGATTTCAACGCCGTAGCGGACGCTCTGGCGGCCAAGAAGTACACCTTCGTCTCCGCCCAGATCGAGATGGTTCCCCAAAACTATCAGAAGCTGGAAAACGAGGAGCAGATCTCCCTCATGGAGAAGCTGCTGGACATCATGGACGATGACGACGATGTGCAGAACGTCTGGCACAACTGGGATCAGGACTAAGCGCCGCACACCTCAAGGTTTTTTGATTCCATCCAAACATCCCTTCCTTCTGCCGCAACAAAACCCCTTCTGCCACAGCAGAAGGGGTTTTCGCACATTATGGAATTTGGGTTCTGTGAAGCCTTACACGCAGTGGCCCTTCCGGCGGATCACATCCACCACAAAGTCCACATTCTCCTGACAGGTATCGTGATTCTCCGCCTCAACCATCACCCGGATCACAGGCTCCGTGCCGGACTCCCGAACCAGGATCCGCCCGGTGTCTCCCAGCTTGGCGGCAACCTGAGAAACCGCCGCCTGGACGTCCACGTCCGCCTGAGCCGCCGCCTTATCCGCCACCCGGACGTTTTTCAGCACCTGGGGATAGAAGGTGAAGCCCTCGCACAGCTGGCTCAGGGTCTTCTTCCGGGCCATAATTACCTCCATGATCTTCAGGGAGGTCAGAATGCCGTCGCCGGTGGAGGCGTATTTGGAGAAAATAATGTGGCCGCTCTGCTCGCCGCCGATGCGGCAGCCGTTTTGCATCATGTACTCGTAGACATACTTGTCGCCCACCTTGGTCTTGGCGTAGTCGATGCCCAGCTCGTCAAAGGCCTTGTAGAGGCCGAAGTTGCTCATAACCGTGGTAACCACCGTATTGCCCAGGAGCTTGCCACGTTCCTTCATGTACTTGCCATAGATGTAGAGAATATGGTCACCGGTGACCACGCTGCCCTTCTCGTCCACGCACAGGCACCGGTCAGCGTCGCCGTCATAGGCAAAGCCCACGTCCAGATGATTGTCCAGCACATAACGCTGGAGCACCTCAATGTGGGTAGAGCCGGCGTCCTTGTTGATGTTGTAGCCGTCCGGGTCGGCGTTAATCAGATAGGTCTTGGCGCCCAGGGCGTCAAATACGGACTTGGCAATGTTCCAGGAGGAGCCGTTGGCGCAGTCCAGCCCCACCTTCATACCCTTGAAGGAGTACATGCCCAGGGAGATCAGATAGCCCACATACCGGTTCCGGCCTGCCACATGGTCTACCGTCCGGCCGATCATGTCCCGCTTTGCCAGAGGCAGCTCCTCCCACTTCCGGCCAAAGGCTTCCAGTTCCCCGTCCAGATAGGCCTCTACCAGAGAAATAACGCTCTCGTCCATCTTTTCCCCGTAGCCGTTGATCAGCTTGATGCCGTTGTCATAGTAGGGGTTGTGGCTGGCGGAAATCATGATGCCGCAGTCAAAGCCCTCGGTGCGCGCCACGTAGGCAACGGAAGGGGTGGTGGTAACATGAAGCAGATAGGCGTCCGCCCCCGAGGCCACCAGACCGCCTACCAAGCTGTACTCAAACATATAGCTGCTGCGGCGGGTGTCCTTGCCAATAACGATCCGGGCCGGGCCGTCAGAGCCGCTGCGGCGGGCCAGCTGGTTATAATACCAGCCCAGGAACCGGCCAACCTTGTAGGCGTGATCCGCCGTCAAATTGCAGTTGGCCTCTCCCCGGAAGCCGTCTGTTCCAAAATATTTACCCATAAAATGCTGCTCCTTTCAAAATCAGACCTTTTTCACGATCACGCCGCCGGTCTTCCAAATGCTGTTTGCCGGAACCACGCCCCGGACGCAGCTGGTGGGATAGATGCTGCAATGGGGGCCGATCACCGTGCCGGGATTGAGCACGCTGTTGCAGCCCACCTCCACGAAATCTCCCAGCATGGCGCCGAACTTCTTCAGTCCCGTGGGAATGGCCTCCCCGCCGTCCTTCACCACCACCAGGGTTTTGTCGGACTTCACATTGGAGGTCAGACTTCCCGCGCCCATGTGGGACTTGTAGCCCAGAATGCTGTCGCCCACATAATTATAGTGGGGAACCTGGACATTATCGAAGAGGATCACATTTTTCAGCTCCACAGAGTTTCCAACCACGCAGTTTCCGCCAACCAGAGCGCTGCCCCGAATGAAGGCGCAGTGCCGCACCTCCGTTCCCGGGCCGATGATGCAGGGCGCGCCCAAATACGCCGTAGGGGCAATCACCGCCGTCTCATGCACCCAAACCTGGGGGGCGAGCTGCCGGTAATCCTCTCCCAAGCTCTCCCCCAGCTTCAGGATCAAGCCCTTGATTCCGCCCAGCGCCTCCCAGGGATACTGAAACGCGCCAAGATATTCCCCTGCCATAGTATGGGAAAGATCATACAGTGACCTAATGCTTACCATAAAGATGCCTCCGAATCCCTTGAAAATGAAAAATCAACGGGTTAACTATACAACAAAACGCCCCTTCTGTCAACTTCGTATTGCAAATATGTACATAATTCAACTGTAACTTTAGCATTTTCAACAAAAGGCGAATAAAAGAAGAGGCTGCGTTTTGGCAGCCTCTCGTATTCTTTACTTTTCCGCGCCTTGGGTCAGCTCCGCGATCTGCGCCCGCTGCTCAGGGGTGATATCCTCCCGCTGAAGAAGGGCAGCAATCAATCCAACAATGTCCGGCTTATGCCGATGACTGAATATCGTCATGGCAAAATACTCTTCCCTTGTCATGGTAGGAGCAAAAACTCTGCCGTACGTCTTGCTGCGGCGGACAAGCCCCGCTTCGGTAATAGCGCCCTTTTGCAGCAAGCTATTCAAAAGGATATGCACCGAGCTGTCCTTCCAGGTCTTTTCCTCCGACCTGCTCAGCAGATCCGCCCGAGACAAGGGCTTATCGGCTCCCCAAAGCACATCCATGATTTCCATTTCGCTTTTTGTGAGTTCCATTTGCACACCTCCTGCCTTTCTTTCACACTGCCATCAGTATAACAGCATTTACAGTTTTTGTCAATTCCATATCCAAAAATATCGAAAAAATTTTTTGGGAATTTCCTGAATTACCATAATAACAAACAAGAATGAAAACATTTCCAAACTGAATAAAAGGAAAAGGTTCCTCTTGAGCTGGAAATATTTACCAGTCAGTTAGTATCGATTAACCGTCTAACTTCCTATCAGGGTTTGTGCCAGAAGCTCCCGGTTTTCCTCCAGATCCGGAACCAAAACCGCCATTCCATCAATATTCTCGTTGCGGAAGCTGCCGCTGGCGGGAATATGCTGCTGGCGGATGCTGCTGCCGGAGAGCATGGGGAACAGCTCCAGGGCATAACCCATGATCTCTCCCGCTCCCATATCCGTGGTAATCATGGGAAGCACGTCATTGAGCAGAAGCAGCACCGTGGTCAGCTTGGCATCCCGGTAGGCGTCCAGCATGGCGTTCATCAGCGCCCGCTGCCGGGAGGTTCTGCTGAAATCCCCATCCGCGTCCAGCTTCCGGATCCGGGCGTAGTTCAGCGCCTGATCGCCGCACAGGTGCTGCATTCCGGCCTGGGTATCATACCCGGTTTCCTTGGTGATCAGCGCGGCCTCGTCCTCCCGAAGCTCCATATCCACACCGCCCAGCCGGTCGATAATCTGGGAAAAGCCGGAGAAGTCCACTTCCACCGTTCCGTCCACCGTAATGGCGAAATTCTCCTCCAGGGTCTGCTCCAGCAGCTCCGCGCCGCCGTAGGCATAGGCCGCGTTGATCCGATTGCTGCCATGGCCGGGAATCTCAACATACATATCCCGCAGGAAGGAGGTCAGAATGATCTCCCGGGTACGCTTGTTGAAGGTGCACAGGATCATACTGTCCGAGCGGGTGCGGCCCTGATCCTCCAGCCGGTCCTGTCCCACCAGCAGAATATTTACGAGCCGGCTGCCGCTGCCGCCGATGGTCTCTCCCGGCGCCAGGGCCTCCCGGACGTCCTCTTCGGAAACGCCGGAATCCGTTTCCTGGAGCACGGCGTCGGTGCTCTCCGTGCCGGAGACGTCATTTGGCGCGGGCTGTTTCCAATACCATACGGTATAGGACACCATGGCCGTTAATATCAGCCCCAGGGCAACGCACTGTCTGACCATCGTCGCCCGGGCAGATCGCTTTTTACGCTTCATGGGAAAAACCTCCTGGTCAGAGAAAGGGGTGGAAGCCCCAGGCCTCCGCTCCCCTTCTCAGGAAATCCGTTTTGTAGTAGGATATGTGTTTTTTATCAAAACATTCCTCTGACTGAACCAGGCCGCGCCGGGAAGCGCCCTTTCCTGTGAAAGCCGCGCGTTCAGGGCTTTCCCATATGGTGGCACGCCAAACGCGCTTGGGCATTTATTCACCGAAATACCAGCTGAAATAGTCGTACCATTCGTCATAGTCGCCGCTGTCCGGCATTTCCGGTTCTTCATAGCCATAGTCAGAAGCGCCGTCCAGATCTCTGGGCCTTTCGTCCAGGGTGATGTCCAGCACCATTTCCCTGCCGCCGCGAACCACAGTAATGGTGGTTTCGTCACCGGCCTTGAAATGCCGCAGGTTCCGGGTCAGCTCCGTAATGCTGTCTGTCTCATATTCGCCTAACCTGACGATGATATCCTTCGGCTTTACGCCCGCCCGGTCAGCGCTGCCTCCATCCGCCACGGTGACAACGTACGCGCCCACGGGAAGGCCGTACATATCCGCTGTGTCGGGATCCATGTCCTGAACGGTGACACCCAGGTAAGCCCCGGTGACATAGCCAAAGTCGGCAAGATCCGCCAGTATATCCTTTACATCATCAATGGGAATGGCAAAGCTGATGCCCTCAATGGACGCGCCGGACCCGGCGGATCCGGAGTACTTCGCCGTGGTAATGCCAATAACCTCTCCCTGCATATTAAACAGAGGACCGCCGGAGCTTCCGGAATTAATGGCGGCGTCCGTCTGAAGCATTCGAATATTTCTGCTGCTTTCCGTGGAGATCTCCCGGTCAATTCCGCTGAGATAACCCACAGTCTGGCTGGCGGTCAGGGTGCCCAGATGATTGCCGATGGCCACCACCATGTCCCCGACCTGAAGGTCGGCGCTGCTGCCGAGGGTAACGGCGTGAAGCCCCTCCGCCTCGATCTTCAGAACCGCGATGTCGCTGAAGGAGGCGTCCATGCCCACCACCTGGGCGTCATACTCCGTGCCGTCGCCCAAGGTCACCGTCACCGATGTGGCGTCCTTCACAATATGGCTGTTGGTGGCCACATAGCCGTCCTCCCGGAGGATGAATCCGGAGCCGAGGGAGGTTCCCTCGCTGATGCCATAGTAGCCCGGCACGCCCACGCTGCAGGAAACAGCTACCACACTGTCCACATTCTCCGCGTACAGCTGGCTGGGTGTCAATCCGCTTCCCTTCGCGGGACGGGAGACCGCTGCACCGCCGGAGGCAGCAGGCGTTTTCGCCTGGGCTTCCAGTACGCTGATCCGCTCATTCAGGGCATTTACGGTTTCCAGGGTTTCCGCGTTTTCCCTTTCCCATCGGGAATTGACGCAGTGCGCCGTGGTGAGGCAGCTCACCGCCGCCAGAGCCAATATCAGCAGCACCGCCACAGCCCGCCGCCTCTTTCCAGGCGTGTGCGTCTTCGGCGTCTTTTCCTTTTTCGGCGGTCTTTCGGTCTGGGGCCGGTACTGATATTCCGGCTGACGCCGGATCTCATAGGGGGAATCGGCATAGGGAGATTCCTTTCTCCCGATTCCGGTGCCGTCAGCCTCTGTGGGCCGGGGCGCTTCCTCAGGTGCCGGCCGGGATGCAGACGCTTCCTCGGAGCTGTGATCAAGGGGTTCTTCCGGGATGACCGCGCCCTCCGCTTCCGGGACGGCGCCGGTTTCCTCCTGAAGCTGATCCTGGTTTTCAAAGGTGTCCATGATATTTCCTCCCTGTTTTGATTCCGCAGCCATCATATCGCAAACTTATGACAAAACTATGTATGGCATGGGAACCAGCCAAAAAATAAGCCGGATTTTGACACCATCATACAGAACATTTTGAGAAAGGTCAAGATGAAAATTGCGGCTGCCTCAGCTTTTCTGAGACAGCCGCAGCAAATTATACTGATATTCAATAAAAAACTTTAATTCCCAGAATTGAAGTCTTTATTAGAATATCATATGAGACGCGTTTTGTGATTTTATATTTCTAAAATCACGAAAATGGCAGCGTCGTCAGACGATGCCAACCTAATAAAACGCAAGAGTTTTATTAGGTTTTCCTATTACTTTTTGCTGAAGGACTTGCAGTCCGTACACTGATCCATGGTGGGATTGGTCTCATGGGTGCCCACAAGGATGCAGTCCAGGGAGCAGTAGTTCTCGGTACCGCAGTGATGGACGCACTGGTTCACCGTGCACTCAATGCACTTATTGGCGTGACAGTTCATGCTGAATTCCTCCTTCTTTTGGTTTCCTTCCTAGTATGTCTGGGTAAAATGAATTTATACCCGGTTGACAGCCAGAAGCCATTGCATTTTTCGGAAGTATATGGTAATTTAAAAGAAAAAAGACAGGAGATTTGAAAATGGCTTATATTGCCCCATCCATTCTGGCCGCTGATTTTGCCAACCTTCAGCGGGATATTGAAAACATTGAGGAAAACGGTTCCGACTGGGTTCACGTGGACGTGATGGACGGTCTGTTTGTGCCCAACATCTCCATTGGACTTCCGGTGGTGCAGGCCATCCGACCGGTGACCCGGCTTCCCCTGGACGTTCATCTGATGATCGAAAAGCCCATCCGGTATGTGGAGCGGTTCGTAAAGGCGGGAGCGGACATTGTAACCATCCACCTGGAGGCGGATCAGCCCCAGAACACCCTGGAGGCTCTGGACAAGATCCATGCCCTGGGCACGAAAGCAGGCATCGTTCTCAAGCCCAAAACGCCGGCAGAGGCCGCGCTCCCCTACCTAAAAAAGTGCGATGTGGTTTTGGTCATGACCGTAGAGCCGGGGTTTGGCGGTCAGAAGTTTATGGCGGACATGATGCCGAAGCTCAGGGCGCTGAAGGCGCTTCTTGCCCGGGAGAATCCCGGCTGTCTTCTGGAGGTGGACGGCGGCGTGGATGAAACCACCTGCGTCCTCTGCAAGGAAAACGGCGCGGATGTGCTGGTCGCCGGCTCCGCCTACTTTAAGGCGGCGGATCGGAAGGGGTTTGTCCAAACAATTCAAAGGTAACAAAAAACAACAAAACATAACGGATTGGAAAGAGGAAACGCGCGGAAAGGAGTTTTTCTATGTATTGTCATCATTGCGGGAAAGAGCTTCCGGATCAGGTCAGGTTCTGTCCCAACTGCGGGGCCCCTCAGTCCGGCCAGGCCGCCCAGATGAAGCCCGGAAATTCCAAGGGCCTGATCCTGGGCGTTGGCTTCATGATTTTGGCCCTCATCGTACTGGCAATCGTATGCCTGGCTCTGCTGATTGGCCGGAACACCCCGTCCAATCGAATGCCGGAAGAGGCCGCCATCGCCGCCGCGGCAACCACTGTGGTTACGGTGCCCGAACCCACCGCCGAGGCCACCCTTCCCCAGCAGGGCTGGTATCAAGAGGACGGAAAGACCTACTATATGAAGGACGGCGCGCCCCTCACCGGCTTCCAGGAAATCCGCGACGACTATTACTACTTCTACGAGGACGGGGTTATGGCCGTCAATACCCGGGTGGAATACGGGGACGACACCCTGGAGCTGGACAGCAACGGGCATCTGGCAGGGGTTGTCTTCGCTTACCTTTCCAACGATTGGGCTGACGAAAGCTACCACTTCGGGAACGGCGGTTCCGCCGCTGTCATCGAATTCGACTCCACCGTGGAGGACTGCCGCAGCCTGACCTTCTATCTGCGGGCCAGCGGCAACTACGGCTCCCATTGCAACGGTTCCTGGAAGGTCCTCATCAAAAGCCATGGCAAGTGGGAGCATGTCAAGGACATCAGCTATCAGGAGCCGGAGGGGTATTTTACCATAAAGTTTGACACGCCCACAAGCTTTGATGCTATGACCGCCTATCCCACCATTCAGGGCAACGCTTCCTATGGCGTCTTCTTTGACGTCTACGATGTGTGCTGCCGTCCCTGAGCCTTCCTATTCATACCGGCACAGCGGCCCGCAAAGCCGCTGTGCCGGTATTTTCTCTAAAACCGAGATTGACAATGTTCTTTCCCTCATGTATAATATATGCGGAAATCTGCAATGACACTCCATTTGATTTGCGGCTTTCTGATATGTAAATCCAAAGGCGAAAAACGTCTTTTGAAAGAAAGGAAAATTGCCATGATTTATAGTGCAGAAGTACAGAACATGTGCTCCGTGGCCAAGGGCGCCTATCACGGCCCCGCGCCCATTCCCGAAGAGGGCAAATGGGTCCAGGCCAAGGAAATTAAGGACATCAGCGGCTTTACCCACGGTATCGGCTGGTGCGCTCCCCAGCAGGGCTGCTGCAAGCTGACCCTGAACGTGAAGGAAGGCATCATTGAGGAGGCTCTGGTGGAAACCCTGGGCTGCTCCGGCATGACCCATTCCGCCGCTATGGCCGCTGAGATTCTCATCGGAAAGACCATTCTGGAAGCGCTGAACACCGACCTGGTGTGCGACGCCATCAACACCGCCATGCGGGAGCTGTTCCTGCAGATCGTCTACGGCCGCAGCCAGTCCGCGTTCTCCGAGGACGGCCTGGCAGTGGGCGCTTCTCTGGAAGATCTGGGCAAGGGCCTGCGCAGCCAGGTGGGCACCATGTTCGCCACCCGTGCCAAGGGCCCCCGTTACCTGGAAATGGCCGAGGGCTATGTGACCCGGGTTGCTCTGGACGAGGAGAATCTGATCATCGGTTACGAGTTCATCAACCTGGGCAAGATGATGGACTTCATCAAGAAGGGCGACGATGCAAACGAAGCGCTGAAGAAGGCAAAGGGCCACTATGGCCGCTTTGACGGCGCCGCCAAGTACATCGATCCCCGTCACGAATAAGAGGAGGACACGGTTATGGCTTTGTTTGAAGGTTACGAAAGAAAAATCGACAAGATCAACGGTGTCCTGGCTCAGTACGGCCTGGAGTCTGTGGAAGGCTGCCGCGACATGTGCACCGCCAAGGGCTTCGATCCCTATGAGATCGTCAAGGGCATTCAGCCCATCTGCTTCGAGGACGTTGCCTGGGCTTACTGCGTAGGCGCCGCCATCGCTCTGAAGAAGGGCGTGAAGACCGCCGCTGAGGCCGCCGAGGCCATCGGCATCGGCCTGCAGGCCTTCTGCATCCCCGGCTCTGTGGCTGAGGATCGTAAGGTTGGTCTGGGCCACGGCAACCTGGGCGCTATGCTGCT
>DEUP01000021.1 GCA_002362625.1 Clostridiales bacterium UBA3259 | reverse complement strand
CTTATTCAGCAGACATTATAATAGCCGCGTTGCGGCTATTATATCATACTTATGCGAAGTTGTCATTATTCCATTTTGTGCCCTGCCGCTGGATCATGTGCCGCAGCATCACATTCAGCAGCTCCAGATCCGCCTCCGAACACAATCGCAGGCCGTCCACAATATTTTGTGAAACGTTATTGGCATACAAATTGCCCATAAGCAAATAATCCGGGGTCACCCGAAGCTCACGGCATATGCTCACCAGAATTTCCAGGCCAAGCTTTTCCTTTCCCCGCTCTATGCTGGAAAGGTAATTGTTTGAAATGCCGATTTTCTCCGCCAGCGTGATCTGCTTCAGGCCCATCTGCGCCCGGCGCTTCGCGATCCGGCTGCCGATTCCCACATAATCCAGTTCCATATCCATCACCAAACTTATCCTATCAACTTCTGCCCCAAGCTGCAACAATCTACTGCGGAATTTTTCTGCATTGGATATAAATATGGATATTTTTTCCAACCAATTTCTAATTGTTCCGGTATGGTATGACAAAATCTCCTTTATTGCAGGGAAATTTGCCATTCATGTCAAAAAAACTGCATTTCACGCGGAAGCTGTTGAAAACCAGTTTTTGGATTCTTAAAATACTACCATACTGCAGGCAGCTCAAATTCATTACAGAAAGGATCCTGTTCTATGAAAAACGTAAATACCGCTTCTCTGTTCACCCACAAGCTCGCCAGTGTCGTCGCTTCCGTATTGTTTGCCGTCCTGTTCATCTGCGCCAACACCAACTCCTGCTGCATGGTGCATCAGCCTGAGGCTCCCGCTGATTTGAAGCAGTTCAGCAAAATCGGATGATTCACAAGCTGTCCGCAATTACGGCCAGGTGGCTGGAAAAGGAAGGCGCCGTTTCCGAAGGGAATCGCTCCCTGTACGGATACGCGGTATACAGTCTGTTATTCGGCCTCATGCCCATTTTGATTGCGGCGGTTTTGGGAATGATCTTCGGTATGCTCCGGGAGGGCCTGTTGATGATTCTTCCCTTTATGCTGATCCGCAAATTCAGCGGCGGGTATCATCTCGGCTCACCGGGCCGATGCGTCCTTTTTTCCAGCATTCTGATTGCTTTGGCTCTCTCCGCGGTGAAGGCGGTTCTCCGCTGGGGGAATCTCAGTGTGCTGACCGTGCTTGTATTCGCCTCCACGGTGAGCCTGTGGCTGTTCAGTCCCGTGGATAACGAGGCCAGACGGCTGTCCGAAAAGGAAAAGCTGGTCTTCAGACGCGTCACCCGGGGTATGGCTGTTGGATTCCTGACAGCTTATCTGGCTGCGTCCGCTGCCGCCTTCCCGGGTCTCGCGGTTCCCATGGGCGTGGGGGTTGTCATTCCCGCCCTTCTTCAGCTTCCGGCGCTTTTTCCCGTGTCTGGGTCGAGGGATTCGTGAGGAATCGACCAAAACCGCAGAAAACAGGTCATTTGGCGCGGCAGGTATAGACATGGCGGGCAGAATCCGGCATAATAACCGTGTCCGCGTTGTCTATAGTGGTATCCCCGTGGAAGGATGCTTGCGGATACAATGTTTTGCGACCGCTGCGGCCAGCGGCCCGCCTGAGATCCTGCCCGGAACGACAGGGCATGGGGTTTCGTTTCATAGCAGCTCCTGGGTTGTTAACCTTGTGGGGGGAGGAGCTGCGTGGAATTCCCACGCTTTCCGCGTTCCGGGTTCTCAGGCATCCACTGGCATTTTATTTGACTGTACCGGGGTTTTTACCCCGGTACCTTTTTTATGGAAAGAAACGGTCCGTGAAAAACAGAGGCTTCCGGAAACGGCTCCTCCGCTGACGATGGGTATAAGCGTTATATCCCCAGGAAATTTTGAATTTCCTGGGGATGTTTTTCAGAGATTTAGAGAGGAAGGCGTACATTCCTTGAACTATTCGGGTAAGAAACGCATTGTGTGTGGACCGAATCAGCGCATAGTGAAATTGCAGATCGTTAGTCCGGCGGCCTTCAGATGATCCTGACACAGGCAGCAATTGCAGGCGGTGGAATCGTGGAGAAAATCGCATAAATCCACGGCAGGTAATGCAATGAGGTGAAGCGCGGCGCGCTTCACCTCATTTTACAGCGGAGCAGGACAAAACCGATAATACGGAAGCCGAGCAAGAAAAGAGCGAATAAACATAATTCCCGCCCTTGGAACAAATTCCAGGGGCGGGGATTTTGTTGTATAATCAGCTCAATTTCTGACAACACAGCTGACAACAATTTGCTGATATTTTTGTATAATTAAGTCCATTTTTTGACATGGAGCTTATCACAAAAAGAGCAGCGAAAAAGCCCTAAAACCATTGCGGCTCTAGGGCTTTTTGATTTGGTGGGGGAGGACGGATTCGAACCATCGAAGCGATACGCAGCAGATTTACAGTCTGTCCCCTTTGGCCACTCGGGAACTCCCCCATATTCTGTTTTCCTGTGAAGCCAGCAGAAGTTGGAGCCGGTAGACGGACTCGAACCCCCGACCTGCTGATTACAAATCAGCTGCTCTACCAACTGAGCTATACCGGCAGCTCACACAGAACACGCTTATTATAGCACGGAAACCATATTTGTCAAGCTTTTTTTACAAAATGCTCTGGGAAAAATTTACGGCCTGATATGCTGTCCGCCCAAAGGCAAAGGAGCCTCCCTTTGGGAATATCCACAAAGGAAGGCTCCGTATTTTGTGGGAAACTTACAGCTCTACGTCCAGCTTTGCCATGACAGCGGCACAACGGGGACACAGGCCGTTTTCGTCAGCGTCCACAGAGTGCATCCAGCAGCGGGGACACTTGGTGCCCTTGGCCTCGCTGACGCCGATGGTCAGGGCAGGGAAGTTCACGCCCTGGGCGACCTCGGCGCCCTCTTCAGGAGCGTCCCAGGTACAGGTGGAGACGATGCAGATCTCTGCCAGATTCACACCCTCACAGACAGCCTTCAGAGCTTCATCGCCCTGCAGGGTCACATGGGCCTCCAGAGCCTTGCCAATCCGCTTGTCGGCCCGGGCCTTTTCCAGAACGCCGTTGACGTCCTGACGCAGCTTCATGACGGTGGCCCACTTTTCCATGGCGGCATCGTCCAGAGCGTACTCATCAAAGTTCTCGGGCATCTGGTTCAGCAGCACATTCCGGGCATCGTCACCCTCACGATGTGGCATGGCCTGCCAGATCTCGTCACAGGTGAAGGCCAGAATGGGAGCGAAGAGCTTGGCCATGGCGTCCAGAATCAGGAACAGGGCGCTTTGGGCGGAGCGGCGGCGCAGGCCGTTCCTCTCCTCGCAGTACAGACGATCCTTGATGATATCCAGGTAGAAGCTGCTCAGCTCCACCACGCAGAAGTCGTTGATGGCGTGGGACACGGGATGGAATTCAAAGCCCATATAGGCCTTCCGGCAGAGCCCCACCAGGGCGTTCAGCCGGGTCAGGGCCCAGCGGTCCAGCTCCTCCATCTGCTCCGGGGACACCAGGTTGTTGGGATCAAAGCCCTCCAGGTTGCCCAGGCAGTACCGGGCGGTGTTGCGGAATTTCAGATAGTTTTGCGCCAGCTGCTTGAAAATTTCCTTGGAACAGCGGACGTCGGCGTGGTAGTCGGAGGAACCGGCCCACAGACGGACGATGTCCGCGCCGAATTCCTTGATCAGGTCGGCGGGGTCCACGCCGTTGCCCAGGGACTTGTGCATGGCCCGGCCCTGGCCGTCCACCGTCCAGCCGTGGGTCAGGACATTGCGGAAGGGCGCGCCGTTTCCAAGAGCGCCTACGGAGGTTAAGAGGGAGGACTGGAACCAGCCGCGGTACTGGTCGGCGCCCTCCAGGTACACGTCAGCGGGCCACAGCTCGGGGGTGTCGTGCATGAGGGAGGCAAAGTGGGTGGAGCCGGAGTCGAACCAGCCGTCCAGGGTATCGGTCTCCTTCTCGAAGCCATGCTTGCCGCCGCAGTGGGGGCAGGTGAGGCCCTCGGGGATCAGGTCGGCGGCGTCCCGCTCAAACCAGACGTTGGAGCCGAATTCGCCAAAGAGCTTGGAGATATGGGCGATGGTTTCCGGAGTGCAGACGGGCTTGCCGCAGTCTTTGCAGTAGAATACGGGGATGGGCAGGCCCCAGCGGCGCTGGCGGGAGATGCACCAGTCGGCCCGCTCCCGGATCATGCTTTCCATCCGGTCGCCGCCCCAGGCGGGATACCATTTCACATTCTGGATGGCAGCCACAGCCTCGTCCTTAAACGACTCCACGGAGCAGAACCACTGGGGGGTGGCCCGGAAGATGATGGGGTTCTTACAGCGCCAGCAATGGGGGTAGGAGTGGGTGATCTCCTCGGAGGCGAAGAGCGCACCGCTTTCCTTCATGTCGGCCAGGATCACGGGGTTACTCTCGTCGGTCTTCATACCGGCGTATTTGCCGGCGTAGTCGGTGTGGCGGCCACGGTCGTCCACAGGCACCACCAGGTCCATGCCGTAGCGCATACAGGTCTGATAGTCGTCGGCACCAAAGCCGGGGGCGGTGTGGACACAGCCGGTGCCGGAATCCATGGTGACGTACTCCGCGTTCAGCAGACGGGAGGTTTTGGGGAGGAAGGGATGCTGAGCCAGCATATTCTCAAAGAAAGCGCCGGGGTAGGAGGCCAGCACCTCATAATCGTGGAAGCCGCCCATGGCCATGACCTTGTCCATCAGGGCCTCCGCCATGATATAGGTCTCGCCATTCTCGGCCTTCACCAGGACGTAGGTTTCCCGGGGATGGAGGCAGATGCCCATGTTGCCGGGCAGGGTCCAGATGGTGGTGGTCCAGATGACGAAACAGGTCTTGCTCAGATCGAACTGGCTGAGCTTCCCAAGATCGTCCTTCATGGGAAATTTGACGTATACAGAGGTGCAGGGATCGTCCTGGTACTCGATTTCGGCCTCAGCCAGAGCGGTCTCGTCCTTGGGGCACCAGTACACGGGCTTCAGGCCCTTGTAGATGTAGCCCTTCTGGTACATGGCGCCGAAGATCTTCACTTCCTCCGCCTCAAAGCGCTTGTCCATGGTGCGGTAGGGATGCTCCCAGTCGCCCACCACGCCCAGGCGCTTGAAGCTGGCCATCTGCCGCTGGATATAGCTCTCGGCAAAGGCTTCACAGGCGGAGCGGAATTCCGGAATGGGCATGGCCTTGTGGTTCAGCTTGTTCTTCTTGATGATGGCGGACTCGATGGGCATACCGTGGTTGTCCCAGCCGGGGACGTAGGGGGTATAGTAGCCCATCATGGCGTGGCTGCGGGTGATGAAGTCCTTCAGGCACTTGTTCATGGCGGTGCCCATGTGGATGTCGCCGTTAGAGAAGGGAGGGCCGTCGTGGAGCACGAACCGGGGAAGATCCCTGTTCTTCTCCAGCAGGGCGTTATACAGATCTGTCTGCTCCCACGCTTGCAGCATTCCCGGCTCCCGGGCGGGAAGACCGGCCTTCATGGGGAAGGAAGTCTTTGGGGTGATGATGGTGTTTTTATAATCCATGGGAAATCTAACCTCCAATTGAAATACAAAATGAAAAGTGCCTCTGTCTCCAAATTAAGAGACAAAGGCACATTGTAACCTCTGCGGTACCACTCTTGTTCCGGCGTGACGCCGACACTCAAAAAGCCTTTATCGGGGCTTACCCGGCGCGGTCTACTGCCCCTGAGGAGGGTTCGGCGCGCTGCTCGGAGGTGATAAGGAGAAGGGCCAGCCTGCTGTCTCGCACCAAACGGCAGCTCTCTGAAGGCGGTGGGATTCTCCTCGTGTCCTCGTCACGGCATTGGGAATATGGGATGGGCCTTAGCGGCTCTTGGGGTCGTAGTTCCGGCCGAACTG
>DEUP01000030.1:21761-42311 GCA_002362625.1 Clostridiales bacterium UBA3259 | reverse complement strand
CGCATAACTCTTGACATTACCAAAAGGGTATCGAGGGTTCAAATCCCTCCTTCTCCGCCATAGAATTTACCCGGTATTCTTTTAGAATACCGGGTTTTCTTTTGCTTTCTTGGGGCTTCTGATGAGGAAATATTCTGATTTTTACAGATTGACTTCAGACAAATTTGACCTCTTTTGAGGTGAGAAAAGAGCCTGAATTTTGGTTTTGCACGCATGAATGCACGCAAAAAATATGCATTGATTATGTCTGAGCCGGATGAAAGAACTGATTTTCCCATTTTCGATTCCTAGCAGGAAGATATTTGGGCACAAAACAGAACCTAAAAGTATGAGAAAATCAGAATAATCTGACCTAACCCCGATTCAACCTGCTCAATATAGAGAGAATCTCCCCGTTAATTGCGCCGGTCAGGGAACCGGTATAGTGGCAGAGGAAGATCCCGGCAATCAGTACCATCATTCCTTCGTAGGATGATTGAAAATCATGTCAGATTATGAAAACACCATCTGGAGCAGATGCCGCCAGACAGTGTTCCTTTTCCATTATGCTCACCTAATCCATCCTCATTACCAGGGAATCTCTGACTAAATCGTCTGCGGCAGCCCCAGATAGGTCCGGATTTGGGGGAGCATAAGCTTTACATCCGCCCGACCAAGCAGGTACAGGGCACCAAGCCGCTCCATATCGCCCTCCAGCATGGAGACGCTGATAGAGCCGGAGGGACAGAGCATCATTAGTTTTCCCTGGGCCTCCAGTTCCTCCAGTTCACCAATTGCGGTGTTGTATTGTAAGCTCTGGGTGTTCAGCCGCTGCACCAGATTGGGGTAGTTTTTGTAGATCCGTTCAGACAGCTCCATGAACTGCTTGCTTTCTGGCTCCCGCCGATAGTCCCTGGGCCGGGTGCGAATCACCAGGATCTTTTCAAACCCATTGTCCAAAGCCCATTGATAGGGAATTTTCACGGCGCAGCCTCCATCCAGGCAGTCCGCTCCGTCCACCTCCACCATGTCGGAGACAAAGGGCATGGAGGCACTGGCCTGAACCGCCTTCTGGAAATTCGGTGTGACACCCTTTTCACAGTAGCGCACCTGTCCTGTTTGGCAGTCGGTAACGGTGACCAGAAAACGGCGGCTGGGATCCTCGAACCGCTTCCGGTTGAAGGGCAGCTCCTTCTCGATCTCATTGAGCAGGAAGTCGAACCCTACCACACCCCGGTTTTTTGCCAGGGTTCTGGGGCCAAAGTACCGGCTGTCGTGGCGGTAACCCAGATTGATTTTCCCGGCCCGGCCAATTTCTCCGGCTACATAGTTATACCCGTTCAGAGCCCCGGCGGAGGTGCCAATGGTGGTTTGTAAATTGATGCCGTTTTCCATCAGCACATCCAGAACCCCGGAGGTGTAGCAGCCCCGGAAAGAGCCGCCCTCCAGCACCATGCAGCCCGGAATCACGGTCTCTGGAGCGGAAGATAAATGGATGGAGTCGATCCCCGACCAAGCTTTCTTCCGGTCCCGATTATCTGTTACTTCGTCAATCAGCCGGTCTGTTTCCGATTTGATTCCGCTCAGCACCGCTTGTCCATTATGCAGCAGCTGCTCTCTTAGCTTTTCCAGTTCTTCTCGCATAGCCATGTTCCTTCCTGTATGTGGTTTTGCTGCCTGCTGATCCGGCGCATCGTCGGGCAGGCACGGCTTCGTCTGTATATGGTGCCCCTATTATATGTGAAGTGAGAGAAAATGGCAACAGATTTTCTGCGGCCTCTTTGAAAAAAAACGCAGTACGAGGACTGCACATATCTGCTTATATGTTTTGAGTGTATCCATTTTTGAAACCGTCCAATTCTTACTGCGCCGTAATGCTCTCAGTTTTCTGGGATAGAATCGTTTTGAGCAATGTGTAACACGCAAAAAAAGACAATCGCCACGAGGCCTGATACAGGATGAACAAATCTGTATCAGGCCACTTTAATTCGCCTACAATTTATACTTGAAAAGAAGCCGCATCCAATCATGCGATAACATCTTTTAATTATTCGATTTTTACTACACCGCAAGGCTGACACTCCACCCACAATTTCATAACGCAAACAAGGGCTTCCGAAGTCAGCGATTGACCTCGAAAGCCCTTGCTTTGTGCCCTTTTTCGGTATTCCTATTTTCTCAAATTCTGGCGGCGTAAAAGGAAACGCAATATACTGGATCGATTGCAATATTCCCGGAGAGAAATTTATACTTCCAGGCGTAGTTTTCATCTCGCCGTTTATTCCATTTCGTCTTCTTCATCCAGAAGCTCCGCCATGGCCAGATTATAGACGGCTTCCGCCTTCTTCTCAAACAGGCGGCTCAGCCGCACGGCCTGACGGCTGTCCGGAGCGGTAAGCTCCATGGTCATCAGGGTGCCGATATCATCGCTGAGGCTCATAATCACGCTGTATTCCCCGTTCTCCTGAGGCTCTACCCGGGTTTTGACAAAGCTGCTCCGGTGAATCTGACGGTTAAACCGATCGATGGCGTTTTCCGCGTTTTGTCTTACACTGAAGGCAATGTCGTTTTTGACGGTTTCCCCATCCTCCCGGCCCTTAGCGGTAATGACGTACCTGCCGTCCGCAACGGCTTCCAGATGCCCGGACGCGACCATTTCCGGAACGGCGGTGCACACGTCAAAATAGCTCAGGCTGTCGTCCTGATAGCATAGCTCGTAGATCTGCTGAATATCCACCGGATATTTGACCCGGGACAGAATGAACAGAATTAAAATTTTTACATCCATCATATCATGAAGATAACCAAATCGCTGCACACGCCTCACCTCTCAAAAACATTATACTGTTTTTTTGCAAAAAATCAAGCACCAGGGCCGGGCCTCGGGCATATTCTGGCGCAAAGGAGTGATGCAGATGGAATCATATCTGATTTACACCGCCGGCAGTACCCCGGCCAGTCACTATGCCGCGGATTTTCTGAAAGCCTCCGGCCTTTCCACCATCGATCATCCAAGCCCGGAAGTGACCCATTTGCTCCTGGATGTGCCAAGCTTTGGGCCGGACGGCACCCTTCGGGGCGGCGGAGAGGCGGGGAAGCTGCTGGCCATGCTTCCGCCGGAGATTACAGTGATGGGTGGAAATCTTCAGCACCCGGCCCTTGCGGGATATACGCTTCTGGATCTGCTGCGGGATCCCGGTTATGTTGCGGCCAATGCCGCCATTACGGCGGACTGCGCGATTCGGATAGCAGGGGAGAAGCTGCCCATCGTTTTCCGTGACTGCCCTGTACTGATTATCGGCTGGGGAAGGATCGGAAAATGTCTTGGACAAATGCTAAACATGATGGGAGCAAGGGTGACCGTAGGCGCCAGAAAAGAAACTGACCGTGCCATGGTGAGGGCTCTGGGCTATGAGTCGGTGGATATGACGGAAATGGAAAAGGCGCTGCCCAGGTACCGGGTGATCTTCAACACAGCGCCGGAGGCGGTGCTCTCCGAAGACACGCTGGTAAGATGCCCCAACTGCCTGAAAATCGATCTGGCATCCAGAAAGGGACTGATGGGCGGCGGCGTGATCTGGGCCAGGGGACTGCCCGGAATCCATGCGCCGGAATCCTCCGGAACCCTGATTGGAAAACGGGTTCTGGACTTTTTGAGGGAGGAAGAAAAATGAATATTGGATTTGCCGTGTGCGGCTCGTTTTGTACATATTCCAAGGTGTTTCCCGTTATGGAGCAGCTGAGCCGGGACTATCCGGTGACGCCTATTTTCTCGGAAGCGTCCTATACCATTGACAGCCGGTTCGGAACAGCTGAAGAACACATTGCGCTGGCTCGTGAAATCTGTGGCAGGGAGCCGCTGCACACCATTGCCCAGGTAGAGCCAATCGGACCTAAAAAGCTTTTTGACATTCTGGTGATTGCGCCCTGTACCGGCAATACCCTGGCAAAGCTGGCCCATTCGATTGCCGATACCCCGGTGAGCATGGCAGCGAAAAGTCATCTGAGAAACGCACGGCCGGTGGTAGTGGCAGTATCCACCAATGACGGCCTGGCAGGCGCGGCGGAAAATATCGGGAAGCTTCTGGCCAGAAAGCATCTTTACTTTGTGCCCTTCGGACAGGACGACGCCGTTGGAAAGCCCACCAGCCTGGTGGCGGATTTTTCCAGGCTGCCGCAGACCCTGGAGGAGGCGATGGAAGGAAGACAGCTTCAGCCAATACTGCTGTAGCATCCGCCGCTGTCTGGCGGAGCGCGGCGATTTTACGGCATTTCCCATGTCATAAGGATCCCGGCGCGCTGCGCGGCCTGCTCCGTTTGAATGAAATCAAAATCTCTTGCCGGCATGATGTCAGCAAGGGATTCTGTGATTAACGGCAGAGCTCATGTGGGATCTGCCGTTTTGGAGGGCGTACGGAGGATCATTGAGCGTTTACGAAAAAAAGCAGCCTGATGTATAGCTTATTACACATCAGGCTTTTTCATTGATAGGATTGATCCGGCTGAAAAAGCTTCCGCGAGCTTGTACCAGGCCAATCGAGAAGGAGGTAAGTATGTACGGGGCAGTCTCCCGTTTTGGGATAATACTGCCATTTGACAAAAAGCGGGAAGAAGAATATAATTGATACAAGAGACTAAAGGAGGCACAGATACATGAGCCAGGAAGAGGAACATCTAGAGAGGATATATTGCGAGCTTTTGGATACGCCTGTATCCCAGGTGCCCTGTGAATTGCGTGAACATTACGACGCTTCTTTTAACTCCTATTTCACCAGCATGAAAAGCAATACTATCCGACGGGAAATGGACTACTTTGTATCCTGCTGCGTGGATATCGGAATCAATATTAGCCGGTTCGCGGCCACGGGGCAGGGACTGCGCTTTGATTACTGTACATTATCCAGGAGCGGCAAGAATACGTGGCTCCATTCCAGACTTCTGGTGGAGGGACCGAGGAAAACCTATTCCCACCGCCATGATTATTATGAGCTGGTATATGTGCTTTCCGGATGTCTGCGGCAGATGATTGAGGAGCAATGGGTGACGATGCAGGAGAATGATATCCTGCTGCTGGATATGAATGCGGTTCATACCGAGTATATTGAAGGGGACTGTGTGGTGCAGTATTTGCAGATTCCCCGCACGGTGGTGGACGGCATTCTTCGGGAGACAGAGCTTGCACCGGATCTGGTGGATTTCTTCTCCACCCAGTCTCAGAAGCGGGGAAGCAAGTACCGGTATATTTTCTTTGATCGCTGCGATCACACCCATTTGCGAAAGCTGCTGGTGAATATGATGGAGCAGCAGGCCGTTGGCGGACCCGGCAGCCGATATATTATCTACGGCCTTTTGATTCAGTTAATGAGCCAGCTGGGAAATACGCCGGAATATCATACCATTACGCAGAAAACAGACAGGGACGGGAAGGTCCTGCGGCAGCTGATACAATATCTGGAGGACAATCGCTGGAACGTGGAGCAGGAGGCGCTGGAGCGGGATCTGCACTACAGCGGAAGCTATCTCAATAAGCTTTTGCGCCGGACGATGAATATGACCCTGACGGAATACTGCATCGAGAGGCGGCTGGAATATGCGGCAACGCTGCTTACATCTACGCAGCTGAGCATCAATGAAATCATTGAGCGCTGCGGATATCAGAATAAGACCTATTTCTATCGTGTATTTCGCAACAAGTATGGTAAGACGCCCCTGGATCTGCGGCGGGAGTACAAATGAGATCCGGAAGACGTTCAGAAATTCTTACAAGGTCGAAGCTTGCTTCGGCCTTGTTTTTTGCCTTGGGAGGCTTGTGGATCAATCGTCTGCGGGTGAGAGAGGGAATGGCGCTTCAGGATACGCCATGCTGACGTTCTCTACGGGAAAATGTTTATTATGCACAAAAATAATGCGAATATAATGTGCAAAACGATAAAAAACGACGAAATACGATACTCGAAAAAAATCTCAGGTCTTTTTAGGTCATTGAAAGCAATCCACAAAATCAGTAGTATAAAGCTATAAATTCCCAGACGGATACCGTTATTGGATCCCTATGGGATTCCAAAGATCTGACCGAATGAACGGAGGAGCGTAATGGAAAGAGAACTGATCCTGACAGCGCGGAAGGTTTGCAAAGCCTTCGGCCCCACGAGAGCGCTGATTGACGTGGATGTGGAAATCCGAAAGGGCGAAATTCGCGGCCTGATTGGAGAAAATGGTTCGGGAAAATCCACATTCTGCTCCATTGTAGCAGGTGCTTTGGAAAAAGACAGCGGAGAACTGGAGCTCCATGGCCAACGGTATGATCCCAAAAGCATGGTAGATGCCCAGAACCACGGGGTTGCCATGATCGTCCAGGAGGCGGCCACCTTCCCGGGGCTGGACGTGGCGTCCAATATTTTCGCGGGACGGCTGGAGCAGTACACAAAACGAGGCTTTCTTGACTGGAACACCATCTATGCGGAAGCGGATCGCATTCTCGGTGAGATCGGGGTCCCGGAAATCAAGGGCCGGATGAATATAGAGCAGCTGAATTTCGAGGACCGGAAAATCGTGGAGATTGCCCGGGCTATGGTCAATCATCCGGAGATCCTGATCATCGACGAAACCACCACGGCGCTGGCCACCAAGGGACGTAAGCTGATCTACAATCTGATCCAGCGGATGCACGAGGAGAATAAGGCGGTTTTGTTCATCTCCCATGATCTGGATGAGCTGATGGAGCGGTGCAACACCATTACGGTGCTTCGGGACGGCCTGATCATCGATACGCTGGAGCGGGAAGGCATGTCCATTGCCAAAATGCGTTCGCTGATGATCGGCAGAGAGCTTCAGGGAGACTATTACCGGCCGGATTTTGACGGAAGCCATGGGGAAGAGGTGCTTTTAAAGGCAGAACAGGTCACCCTGCGGCCCTATTTTAAAAACATTGACGTGACCCTCCATAAGGGGGAGATTCTGGGCTTCGGCGGACTGTCAAACTGCGGCATGCATGAGCTGGGAAGGCTCTTGTTTGGACTGGAAAAGCCGCTGACAGGTAAGGTTACCCTGTACCGAAACGGAGAGCCGGTGCCGGTCAGCAATCCGGCGGTTGCGGTGGATCAGGGCATGGCCTATGTTTCCAAGGATCGGGATAAGGAGTCCATTATTTTACAGGCAAGTATCAAAAACAATATTGTGATGCCCGCTATGAAAAAGCTTACCGGAGCGCTGGGATTTGTATCGCCTAAGAAGGAACGGCAGTTGGCAGACGCTCAGATCAAGGTTATGAGCATCAAATGCCGGAACGGGAATCAGATGGTGAAGGAGCTGTCCGGCGGAAATAAGCAGAAGGTGGTTTTCTCCAAATGGCTGGGCACCGACTGCGACGTATTTATTTTGGACTGCCCCACCCGAGGAATTGATGTGGGCGTGAAGGCGGATATGTACAAGCTGATGATGGAACTGAAGCGGCAGGGGAAGGGGATCATCATGATCTCCGAGGAGCTTCTGGAGCTGATTGGCATGAGCGACCGGATGCTCATTTTCAAGGACGGCAAGCTGGCAAAGGAATTCAGCCGCAGCGCCGACCTGAAGGAAAATGACATCATTGAGTACATCATCTAAGGAGGGAAAAACATGGCTGCAATCAGCAGAACCAGCGCGCAGAACATGCAGATTCAGGCGCAGCTGGATAAGCAGGCCGCCAGGAAACAGACGGTGGGCAAGGTAGTGCCCTATCTGGGGCTGGTATTCCTGTTCGCATTCTTTTCCGTTGTGACCGGAGGGCTTTTTATCAGCCGCCAGAATCTCGTTAATATGGTGGAGCAGTGCTTTACCATGTGCATCATTGCCACGGGCGCGGCCTTTGTGTACGCTCAGGGTAATATGGACTTTTCCATTGGTTCCGCATGCGGCGTTGCCCAGATGTGCGGTGCGATTCTGATGCTTCACAAGGGCTGGCCCATGCCTCTGGCAATGCTGGTGACGATTCTGGTTCCCGTATGCACCTGCTGCGTGGTTTCCACCATTTCCGTGGTCTTCCGGGTTCCGGTGTTTATCGGCTCCATGTGCGTCCGTTCTCTGCTGGCCGGCCTTTTGACCATCGGTGTTGCCAAGCAGGAAATCGTAATCCCGGTGAGCAACTGGCCGGTTATGACCAATGGCTTCTTTAAGGCGGCTGTGATGATTCTGATCATCGCGATTGGCGTGTACCTGTTCCATTTCACCCGGGTGGGGAAATGGGCAAAGGCCATTGGCGGAAACCGCAATACCGCGAAACAGGCGGGTATTAAGATCGTACAGCAGCAGTACCTCGCTTACATCCTTTTGGGCGTGTGCGTTGGTATTGCAGGGGTGTTCCAGCTGTTCCGCAACTCTACGGTTTCTACGGCGGCGGGAAGCGGCATTGAATTTAATATTATGCTGGCAGTGGTTTTGGGCGGGTTCCCCATGTCCGGCGGCGATAAGGCCAGCCTGCCCGCTGCGGTGATCGGCGCCATTACCGCAACGTTGCTGACCAACGGACTGGCTATGTGGGGATTGGATCCCAGCCTGGTAAATGGCGTAAAGGGTATCATCTTTGTGATTATGATCGGCCTGAGCTATGACCGCAGCGCCGGTAAGCTGGTGACGTAAGGCTTTGGTGAAGAACAGCGGAAGCTGTCAAAATAGGGAAGTGCCGACCGGATTTTGCCTCGGCGCTCCCAAACAAAAAAGAAAGGAAATCGTTATGAAAAAGATCATTGCAATCGTTTTGTCACTTGCCATGTTGCTGGCTCTGAGTGCCTGCGGCTCGGCTCCCAAGGAAACGGAGACCGCCACGAAGGCCACTGCCGCCGATGACAGCAAGGGAACCCAGATCCAGGCCGACGGAAGCATTATCACCAAGTATGACGCCGCAACGGTGGAAACGGACAAGGAACTGCCTCCTCTGAAAATCCTGGTTCTCTACGGTACCTTTACCGACAAGCTGGGCTCCCAGTATAAATCCTCCATGGAGTATATCGCGGAGCCGCTGAACATTGAATTTACCTTCCTGGAAACCGGCAGCGGCGCGGACGAGGCTATGGCTACCATTGAGGCGGCTCTGGTCAACGGCTATGACGGCTGCATCGGAACCGTGGCAACGGAGGCCCGTGCCGCCCTGTTTGAAAAGGCCGGCGTACCTTACGTGGTATGCGGCGGTATGCCCTCCAGTGAGGAGCAGGCGAAGACCATGGCTACCTATGAAAACTACCTGGGCAGCGTGGTTGTGGACGACTACGGCGCAGGCTGGGCTATGGCGGAGGCCTTGTACGCCGATGGCTGCCGCAACGTCATGTGGGACGGCCTGTCCCGGGGCTTTTCCGGACAGCATGACGCCCGTGCCGCCGGCTTTGCCGATGCCGTGGCGACCCATGACGACATGAACATCATTGTGGAAAACTGGGATTATAGCCAGTGGGCAGATGCCATTGCTACCGCGGCTGCCACCTATCCTGAGCTGGACGGCGTAGGCTGTACCTCCCTGATGGCAAATATCTATAACACCATCGAGTCTGAGGGCCTGGTGGGCCAGGTTCAGCTGGCGGGCATTGACGTTTCCGAGGAAACCAGCCGGGCCTTTGAGAATGGCTCTCTGTCCTACATCGCCGGCGGTAACTACGCCTGTGAGCAGATCTGCTTCGCCGTGCTTTATAACTACCTGCTGGACGGCACCCGGGTAATTGCGGATCCCGCAGTGAATCTGGAGATGAATAACATTAACCTGTCCAGCCTGGAGGACTTTAACAACTACATCAAGTACCTGGACTCCGGTGTTCCCGCTTACACCGCCCAGGAGCTGCTGGATATGACCCACTATGTAGACGAGTCCTTTAACGCGGATAAGATGGTGGAGGTGTGCACGGCATATTCCCTGGAGGACGTAATGGCACGGCACGAAGGTATCGTCGAATAAAGATAGGCAAAACCAATATCTATGGCGGAGGGGGAGGTTTTCTCCTGTTGCATAACCGGGATAACGGAGGTCCCTTACGGATTTCAGGCTCTGCCTGTGTTCGCTGAGCTGAAAACCTCTCCCAGTCCGCTTCCGGGGAGTTGATGATCGTATCCCCGTGATTTTGACAGAACCACAGTAACCGCTCTGCGCGGTCAATGGAGGCGCAACCATGAAAACTCAAAATAAACTTGCCCGACAGGTGCAGGGCATTCTCAAAACAATGGCGATTCCGGTTGCCGTTTATGTGCTATTCGGAATCCTCTCCGGCGGCCGCATGTTTAATTCCCGGGCGCTTGTCACTGTTCTGCGTCAGGCGATTCAGCCGTCTGTCATCTGCTATGCTCTGCTTCTGGGCATGAGCATAGGTATGATGAATTTCAGTGCCGGTGCCTTCGTCACCTGCGCGGCCATAATTGGCAACGGCGTGTCCAACATGCTTGGATGGGGACTGCCTGGATTGATCTTTTTCGCGATTCTGGTATCTCTTGCGTGCAGCGCAATCATGGGCCTGCTGTACAACTGGCTGCGAGTGCCCTGTATGGTGCTGGGTCTGGGCCTGATGCTGGTATTTGAATCTCTGCCCCGGATCTTTTTCCCGGGAGGCGCGGTGATTTCGCCTGACGATGCTTTCCTTGCCCGGCAGCCCTGGTGCTTTGTGGTGATGGCCTTTGTGATGGTGCTGTTCTATGTAATCTATAATAAGACTCCCTACGGTCACAATATTCGCGCCATTGGCGCAAATCAGTCTGTGGCGTTGGCTGCTGGACTGAACCTGGACAAGATCAAGTTCACAAATTTCATGGTGGGCGGTTTTTTCCTGGGAATCGCTGCGGTTCTTTACATGTCTGCTCAGGGAAAGGTTCAGAATGTAGGCGCGCTTGGCTCTATGGCGGTCATGATGGACGGCTTCATGGGCGTGTTCCTGGGTATGCTGCTGGCACGCTGGTCTGACCCGAGCATTGCCGTATTCTGCGGCGTTCTGACCATGAAGATCCTTGCAAATGGCTTTGTGGCGGTGGGCCTGGAATCCACCTGGAAGGATGTCGTTACAGGAATGTTCATGCTGGTGATTATGGCCATATCGAAGAATGCGGCGCTTCCTGCCAAGATGAAGGCAGACAAGGCCTTTGCCGCAGAAGCCATTGCCGAGCAGGGACGTTGAGAACCGCCAGGATAGGCAGAAGGCTTTGAGAAATAAGATGAAGGATTCTGCCCCGGTTTTTCAAGGCATTTCTGAGTTTGGGGGACGCAGGGCGTCCCCCAATTTTCAAGGAAAGCCTCTCAGGAAGGGGACTTGGGGGACGCTATGGACGGCGGTTCTCCGGTAGAATCATAAGGAAGATAATACTAGCGGGAAACGGAGGAAACTATATGCACAGAGTCAGTTTGAATCAAGACTGGAATTTGGCCCACAGCCTGGGATCCATCATGGAGAATATCGGACGAACCACCGGCGTCAGTGAAAAGGTGAGTCTGCCCCATGACGCCATGATTATGATGCAGAGGGGGGCGGACGCGGACTCCGGCGCCCATATGGGTTATTTTAAGGGGGAGAATATTTGCTACAGCAAGGAATTTGTCATCCCCTCAGAGGAAAGGGAGAAGGTGCACTATCTTTATTTCGATGGTGTGTATATGAATCCCACTTTTTCCATAAACAGTGTGTTTGTGAAAAAATTCCGCAATGGTTATACGCCCTGCTGTATGCGCATCGATAAATTTATCCGTTACGATGAGCCCAACGTGTTAAAGGTGTCCATTCGGGGCAGTGCGCTGCCCAACAGCCGGTGGTATTCCGGACAGGGAATTTATCGGGACGCATGGATTCTGACCAGCGAAAGCCTTCACATAGCGCCGGATGGCTTGTTTGTGACGACACTTCACTGCGATTCGGAACTTGCAACGCTGGAAGTAAAGGCGGATATCCGCAATGAGGGAATTTCTGGCCGGGAATGCTACGCCCTGCTGACGGTTGCGGACGGAGAGGGAAGGGAAGCGGCCTCCCGTAAGGCCAGATTCTATGTGGACGCCAACGACCGGGTCACCATCCGTCAGCGGATTACCATAGAAAAGCCGGCATTGTGGAATGTGGACAGCCCGAGTCTGTATACGGTGCAATGCCGTTTGGAGGATCTGGCTTCGCAGCAGGAGCTGGATCGGGAGGAGGCTGTTTTCGGTATCCGGAAGATCCAGCTGGACAGCCGAAACGGACTCAGGATCAATGGCCGCAGTGTAAAACTGAAGGGCGGCTGCGTCCATCACGACAATGGATTCCTGGGGGCGGTATCCGTTGCCGATGCGGAGGAACGTCGCATCCGGCTGCATAAGTCCATGGGGTATAACGCCCTGCGCACGGCCCATAATCCCCCGAGCACTGCGTTCCTCAATGCCTGTGACCGGCAGGGAATCCTGGTTATGCACGAGTTTACGGATATGTGGGCAGAGGGGAAGACGGCTTTTGACTATTCGGAGTACTTTCCCGAGTGCTTTGAAGCGGATGTGGAAGCGGTGGTTCGCCGGGACTACAACCATCCTTCCATTATTATGTGGTCCATCGGCAACGAGATCCCCGACACGGGTACCCCCATCGGTGCCCAGTGGGGCAGAAAGCTGGTGGAGACGTATAAGAGGCTGGATCAAACCCGCCCCGTTACCAATGGCATTAATGTGATGCTCTCCGCCGCATCCTGCATTTCCGAAATTCTCAAGCAGCAAAAAGCTCAGGGAGGCGCCAGCGGGGTCAATGACCTCATCGGTGTCACCAATATGATGGATGCGATTACCGGAAGCGCGCTGATGGATCCGTATGTAGAAGAATCCTGCGATATGCTGGATCTCATTGGGTATAACTACAGCAACACCCGATATGAACGGGAGCATCCGCTCCATCCGGAATGGGTATTTTTCGGCTCGGAAACCTTCTCCGGGGCGCTGGATACCAACTGGGAAACCGTCATGCGCAATCCTTATGTCATCGGCGATTTCGCCTGGACATCCATGGACTACCTGGGAGAAGCCGGCTGCGGCCGAATTGCTTGCCGTGACAGTGATCCGGGAGCCTTCACCGGCGCGTATCCCTGGATTGCCGCGGCAGACGGTGATTTTGATCTTACCGGATTCCGCCGTCCTATGTCCTACTGGCGGGAAATCATCTGGGGAGGGAGAAACCATCAGCCCTACCTGGCCGTGCACAGAATGGAAAATTACGGCAAGGATCTGTATGTCAGCCGCTGGAACTTTACCGATGCGGTACATAGCTGGACCTGGCCGGGCTATGAAGGAAAGGAAACGGCCGTGGAGGTTTACTCCGACGCGGAGGAAGTGGAGCTGTTTATCAACGGCGTTTCCCAGGGCAGAAAACCGGTGGGGAATGACTTCCACAGGTTCTACGCCCGTTGGGATGTGACTTATCAGCCGGGGGAGGTGGCAGCGACCGCGTTCATAGGTGGACAGGAGGTCGGACGCCATGTGCTGAAAACAGCCGGTGAACCGGAGTTGTGGGTGTCCACGGACAAAAAGGTGCTTCGCGCCGGAAGCGATGACCTGAGTTATATAGAGATAGAACTGCGGGATCAGGACGGCGTGATGGTCATGACCTCTGACCGGAAGGCCACCGTGGAGCTGACAGGGCCCATTACCCTTGTCGGCTGCGGTTCGGCAAATCCCCAGACCGAAGAACGCTACAACGAGCCAACCCATCAGTTCTTTGAGGGACGGATGCTGGCGATAGTAAAGGCTGCGGCAGAATGTGGAAGCGCGGAGATCACTGTGACTTCGGAGGGGCTTACCCCGGCAGCCATTTCCATCCAGGTGACGGCGGAGTAAGAACGATGTTCCGTTATTTTTCTGAACCCCCTGTGGGATCCGGTAATACACCCAATTGAATTCCTGCCGAATGGAATGCACCACACTTTTTGAGAAAGAAGTGTGGTGCTTTTTTATGGGGCAGGTATGAAATTTGATGAAGGCAGCATCCCCCAGGGGGGCTTCCGCAATAGCTCGTTTTTTGTTAAAATACTGTCGTAAAAAATATGCCGATGATTGCCTGCGGCATTATCGAGTGAAAATAGAAAGTGAACCGAAAGCGATATGATCGAAGAACGAGTCAAGAAATACTGGACAGTCCGGGCCCATGACTTTGGAGTGGTCCGGAAAAATGAACTGGAAAATCAGATGAGCGGGAAGTGGCTGGAGGAATTGGAAAGCCATCTGCCCCCAAAAAGAGACCTGCGGATTCTGGATGCAGGGACCGGAACAGGCTTTTTTGCCATTCTGCTTGCCGGGTGCGGCCACCGGGTGGAGGGCATCGACCTGACCTCTGCCATGCTGGAAGAGGCAGCGGCTGTGGCAAGGGAACGGGATTTGGATATCTCTTTCCGGCAAATGGACGCCCAGAACCTAAGCTATGAGGATGAAAGCTTTGATGCGGTTATTAGCCGAAACCTGACATGGACCCTTCCAGACCCGGAACAGGCATACCGGGAATGGTTCCGGGTTTTGAAGCCCGGCGGGATTCTGCTAAACTATGACGCCAATTATGGAGATCATATCCGCAGTGAAAGCAAGCAGAATATATCCGTTCCCGCGGACAGCCCCTACGGACATATCGGCATGACCGGGGATCTGGTGAAGGAGAACGCCGCCATTACGTTGGCCATGGATATCAGCCGCCAGAATCGTCCCCAATGGGATGTCCAGGTGCTTCAGGAGGCCGGTTTCCGAGACTGCCGGATTGACCCGCTGGTGGGGAAACGGGTGCTGGGAAATTTAGATTTGACTGATGCCCCTATGTTTGGAATCCGGGCGGTAAAGTAGAGGACAGCTTATGAGAGCATTTGCAAGCTTTGAAGAAGAGAATATACACTATTGGACAAACCGGGCGGCGGGCTACTCCGGGGTGAATCAGGAGGAGCTGGCATCCTCTCAGCGGAGGGTTTGGAGCGAAGTCATTTCCCGGCGGATTCACGCCCACTTCCCGGATCGGACACCCCGGCAGATTCGGGTGCTGGACATCGGCACCGGCCCGGGTTTTTTCTCCATTATCCTGACGGAGCTGGGCTACCGGGTTACCGCCGTGGACTACACCTCCTCCATGCTGGAGGAGGCCAGACGGAACGCCGGGACACTGGCGGAAAAGATCACCTTCCGGCAAATGAACGCCGAGGAACTGACCTTCCCGGACGGCACTTTTGACGTGATTGTGTCCAGAAATCTGACATGGAACCTCCACCATCCGGAAAAGGCCTATGCTCAGTGGGTCCGGGTACTGGCTTCCGGCGGGCTGCTTTTGAACTTTGACGCAAATTGGTATCGCTATCTCCGGGACGAACAAGCCAGGGAGGGACATTTGCAGGATCGGGAGAATATCGGAAGCTCCGACGTGCGGGATGAAAACGCGGGCACGGACGTGGCGGCCATGGAAGCCATCGCCCTGCAAACGCCCCTGTCGGCCCAGAACCGTCCCCAATGGGATCTGAATATCCTGAAAAAGCTGGGAATGATGGCTTCCGCTGACCGTAAGGTTTGGAAACGGGTCTGGACAAGAGAAGAACGGATCAACAATGCGTCTACTCCTATGTTTTTGGTAGAGGGATATAAGGAGAGCCGAAAATGCGAAAATATGTGATTCGGCGGCTTTTGCAGCTGATTCCTATTCTGTTTGCCATCACCTTCCTGTCCTTCGCCATGATGCGCGTTGCGGGCAGCGACGCTGTGGAGCAGAAAATGGATAAAACCGGAGCCGTTGTCTCTCAGGAGGTCATCGACGCCGCCAAGGAGGAGCTGGGACTGAACAATCCATTTCTGACCCAGTATGTGACATGGCTGGGAAACCTGCTCCGAGGAGATATGGGCACCAGCTATATTTCCGGGAAAGCGGTGTTCGCAACCTTCGTCTCCAAGCTGCCCGCCACCCTGCTTCTTACAGTAACCTCCATCCTGCTCACCATTGTCATTTCCATTCCTTTGGGAATCTGGGCGGCGGTGAAGCAGAATAAGGCTACGGATTACCTGATCCGGGTGTGCAGCTTCCTGGGAAACAGTATGCCAAACTTCTTTGTGGCATTGCTTCTCATGTACTTCTTTGCCATCCGCTTAAACTGGTTCCCGGTGATCGCCAGCGGCGTCAGCCTGCAAAGTGTGGCAATGCCCAGCCTGACCCTGGCTATTGCCATGTCCGCAAAATACCTGCGGCAGATTCGGGCCACGGTGCTGGACGAGCTGAGCAAGGACTATGTGGCGGGGGCAAGGGCAAGAGGCGTGAAATTCTCCGTGACTATGGTGAAAAGTGTGTTGAAAGCCTCTCTCGTTACCATTATCACCCTGCTGACCCTTTCCATTGGCAGTCTGCTGGGGGGCACCGCCATTGTGGAGTCCATCTTCATGTGGGACGGCGTGGGAAAAATGGCGGTGGACGCCATCAATATGCGGGACTATCCCTTGATTCAGGCATACGTCATGTGGATGGCAATTATCTACGTTGTGGTGAACCTGATTACGGATCTGAGCTATCGTTTTCTGAACCCAAGAATCCGGCTGGGAGGGATTGGGCAATGAGCGAAAATGTCACCATCCGCACCCAGAAGGTCAAACGCAGCCATACAAAATTGAGACTGTATGTTTTCCTGGGGCTAGTCATTGTTCTGATGTTGACGGCGCTGTTCTCCGAGCAGCTTGCTCCCTACGATCCTTACGAACAGAATCTGGAGGAGGCGATGCAGCCTCCCTCAGCCCGGCACATCATGGGTACCGACCGCCACGGACGGGATATGTTCTCCCGGGTGCTGGTGGGCGGCAAAACCAGTATTTACGCCACCCTGGCACTGGTGGCGGCTATCTCCATATTCGGCACCATCGTGGGAACCCTCAGCGGCTATTATGGCGGCAGAGTGGACTCCATCGTCATGCGGATTTCCGATGTGTGCCTGGCATTCCCCGGACTGGTGTTTGCCATGGCTGTGGCAGCCCTGCTGGGAGGCGGCATCACCAACGCGGTGCTGGCCCTGGCGGTGATCAGCTGGCCCAAATACTCCCGGGTGGCAAGAAGCCAGACCCTGGCCCTGAAAACCGGAGCCTTTGTCAGTGCCGCAAGGCTCTCCGGATGCACCTCCGGGCAGATCATTTTCCGCCATATCCTGCCCAATATCCTGGGTCCCATTTTGGTGACGGCTATGCTGGACATCGGAACCATGATGATGGAACTGGCGGGGTTGAGCTTTCTGGGACTGGGCGCGAAGCCGCCTGCGGCGGAGTGGGGCAACATGATGAGCTCCGGCAGAAGTATGCTCCAGATGTACCCCTGGATCGTTCTGTCTCCGGGCGTAGGCATTTTTATCTCTGTGGTTTTGTTCAATCTGCTGGGCGATACGGTCCGGGATTATCTCGATCCCCGGAATAGTCATTCCAGATAAAGTAATGATCTTAGGCGAGACAAGAAAGGAAGAAACGAATGAAAAAATGGATCGCACTGCTCCTGGCACTATGTATGACTGTGGGCGTCCTTGCCGGCTGCGGCAATATCGGAGGCACCTCTGATGGCGGCAAGGCCCCGGCCTCTGACGGCAATACCGGAAAGAAAACCTTCGTCTTCGGCGACACCACCTTCAACGCCGAAAACGAGGAGCCCAACGTCAACCCGCATTACGCCTATGCAGGCTGGGCCTGCATCCGCTACGGCGTGGGCGAGACTTTGTTTCGGATCAGCGACACCATGGAGCTGGAGCCCTGGATCGCGGAGTCCTACGAGCGGAAGGACGATCTGACTTGGGAAATCACCCTGAAGGACGGCGTCTGCTTCTCCAACGGCAAGGCTTGTGACGCCGCTGCTGTGAAAGCCTGCTTGGAGCATCTGATTGAGGCTCACGACCGGGCCAGAGGCGACCTGCAAATTGAGAGCATGGAGGCCGACGGCCTGAAGCTCACCATCCACACCGCTGTCCCTGCTCCTTCTCTTATGAACTATCTGTGCGAGCCTTACGGCTGCATCATCGATATGGAAGCCGGTATCACCGATGACGGCACTGTGATCGGCACCGGCCCCTATGTGGTGACGGAGCTGGTCACCGACGACCACCTGAACCTCGTTAAGAACGAAAACTACTGGGATGGGGACGTGCACATTGACGAGATCACCGTCCGCACCATTTCCGACGGCGACACCCTGGCTCTGGCTCTCCAGTCCGGGGAGATCGACGCCGCCTACGGTATGGCCTACGCCAGCTACCCTCTGTTTGAGAACGACAACTACACCTTCACCAGCACCCAGACCAGCCGCAGCTTCTACTGCCAGATGAACTACACCTCTCCTGTCATTCAGGACCCCGCCGTTCGGAAGGCGGTTGCCATGGGCATCGACAAGGAGGGCTTCGTAAACACTCTGCTAAACGGCTACGGCTATGTGGGCACCGGTGCTTTCCCGGATAACGTGGCCTTCGGCGGCTCCACTCTGAAAACCGAAACCTATGATCCCGAAGGGGCCAAGGCAGTGCTGGAGGCTGCCGGCTGGGTGGATACCGACGGCGATGGCTACCGGGAAAAGGACGGTCAGAAGCTATTCATTCGCTGGCTGAGCTATCCCAGCCGTCAGGAGCTGCCTCTGCTGGCCGAATCCGCCCAGGCAACCTTGAAAGACATCGGCATTCAGGTAGATCTGAACATCACCGCTGACCATAACGCCATTGCCAAGGACAGGAAAGCCTGGGATATCTATGTGGGCGCCAACGTCAACTGCGGTCTGGGCGACCCCACCAACTTCTTCTCCACCCACTGCCTGGATGCTTCCACCAAGAACCGCGGTTCCTTCCACAGTGACCGTCTGGAGGAGCTGGCGGTACAGCTCAACAGCACCTTTGACAAGGACGAGCGCAACAAAATCGCCATCGAGATGCAGCAGATTCTGCTGGATGACAACGCCTTTATCTTCTGCTCCTTCCTGCGCATGAGCATGATCAGCAAGGCAAATGTCACCGGCCTCACCGCCCACACCAGTGACTTTTACGAGCTGACCGCGGATCTGGATATGAATTGATTTTGTAAAGGAGGACCGTCGAATGGCAGAACTTTTAAGCTTTGAACATGTGGAAATCTCCTACGGCGGTACTCCCGTTGTACACGACGTCTCTTTTTCTGTAAATCCTGGGGAGATCCTGGGGCTGGTGGGAGAATCTGGCAGTGGAAAATCTACTTTGATCAAGGCAGCTATGGGCTTACTGGGCAGCAGCGGCATGGTGACCAGGGGCGATATCCTGTTTGAGGAGAAGAACATTCCTGACTTGCCGGAAAAGGAGCTTCGGAAAATCCGTGGCGCGAAGATCGGCATGATCTTCCAGGACGCCGGGGCCTCCCTGTGCCCCATCCGCACCATTGGGGAACAGATTTATGAGAGCATGTCTGCCCATATGGTCATTTCCAAGGAGGAGGTCAGGGAGAAAGCTTACGGCCTGTTTGAAAAGCTCCACTTCAAGGACAGCCGCCGCATTTGGGACAGCTACCCCTTTGAGCTGTCCGGCGGAATGAATCAGCGGGCAGGCATCGCCATTGCCATGCTGATGGACCCTTCTGTACTTTTGGCGGACGAGCCCACCAGCGCCCTGGATGTAGCGGTGCAGAAGCAGGTGGTGCTGGAAATGAAGCAGCTGCGGGATCTGTTTGGTACGGCCATCATCCTGGTTACCCATGACATTGGCGTGGTGTCTGCCATGGCGGACACTGTACTGGTGCTGAAGGACGGAAAGCAGATGGAGTACGGCCCCGCTCAACAGGTGCTGAACGTACCGGAGAACGAGTACACGAAAAAGCTGCTGGCGGCAGTGCCGAAGCTGCGGAGGGCGTAAATGGAACCGATTTTAGAAGTCAATGATCTGACGAAAACCTTCCATGCGGAGGGGAAGGGTGACGTCACCGCCGTGAATCAGGTAAGCTTCCAGCTTTTTCCCGGGGAGACGCTGGGAATCGTGGGAGAATCCGGCTGCGGGAAAAGCACCCTGGCAAAGCTGCTGTGCCGTCTGGTTGACCCTACGGAGGGCACCATCCGCCTGTGCGGACAGGAGATTACGAAGGCCAGGGGGAAGGAACTGATTCGCGCATACCGCAATATGCAGATGGTCTTTCAGGACCCGGTGAGTTCCTTTGACCCCCGGCGGACGCTGGGGGACGGTATCGGGGAGAGCCTGAGAAATGCCGGGGTATCCAAGGCGGAACGGGAAGAGAAGGTCTGCTCCCTTCTGGAGCGGTGCGGCTTGCCGGGAGAATTTGCTGCCCGCTATCCCCACGAGGTCAGCGGCGGACAGTGTCAGCGGGCGGCTATTGCCAGAGCTTTGGCGATTTCCCCAAAGCTCCTGATCTGTGATGAAGCAACCTCCGCACTGGATGTGACGGTACAGCAGCAGATTATGGAGCTGCTCACCTCCCTGCGGGAAGGTGGGGAAATGTCCTATATCTTCATCTGCCACAATCTGGCACTGGTGCAATCCTTCTGTGACCGGCTGCTGGTGATGTATGAGGGAAAGATCGTGGAGGAGGGCACCCCGGATGATGTGATTTTCCATCCAAGGTCCGATTATACAAAGCTGCTGGTAGATTCGGTTTTGTAATACTCTTTCTTGATAAAATTA
>DEUP01000030.1:0-21429 GCA_002362625.1 Clostridiales bacterium UBA3259 | reverse complement strand
GTTTTCTATTGAATATCAGTATAAGAGGGGAGAAGGATACGCCCTAAATTCCACTATTTTTTAACCTATGGGAAACGTGGATATATGGTCCTGAGGCACGAAAATCAGCCGCTGGAGAATGGCTCTCCGGCGGCTGGTTTGCATTTTCCTTATGGGTTCGGTTTACTTCAAAGTCCGCAGCATCTGAAATTCCCTGCACAGGCGTCCGTCGGACTGACGGACGGCGTTGGGGATTTCCCCGAAGATCCGAAAGCCCATTTTCTCATACAGCCCTCTGGCACGGTCATTGCCTTCGACAAAGGTAAGCTCCAGCTGGCTCAGGTTCCAGGCCCGGGCAATGGAAAACATTTCTTCAAATAAAAGGGTTCCTATGTGGTTTCCCCAATATTCCCGCAGGATGGCAATGGCCACATGCCCACGGTGGCGGATTTTATACCTGGGGGAATAGGATATGGAGCAGTTGCCCGCGAGACAACCGTCTGCCTCACAGATAATCATGGCGCTGGTGGGAGACTGGCACGTATTTGTGATCCATTGGGCTTCCGTTTCCACCGTGGGAAAGCCGTCCTCTGGGGTCATGTACAGAAACGGAGTCTGGACGGCAGCCTGGGACATGAAATCCACAAGAGCCTTTGCGTCCTCAGGCTTTGGGCTTCGCAAATCGGCCCTTTTTCCGTTTTTTAAAACGACCTCTTTTGCCGGTATTTCCATAGAAATCTCCATTACAGCAGGGGAATGCCGGCCTTTTCGCAGGCTTCCGTAGTGCCCTGGTCCCAAATGCTGGATTGTACCTCGCCAATGTGGGCGCAGCCCATCATCAGCATGGCAAGACGGGACTGGCCGATGCCGCCGCCGATGGTCAGAGGCAACTCGTCATGTAAAAGCATCTGATGGAAGGGAAGTGTCCGGCGCTCGTCACAGCCCGCTTCCGCCAGCTGGCGATCCAGAGAAGCCGCGTCCACACGGATGCCCATGGAGGAGATCTCCAGGGCTCTGCCCAAAACTTCGTCCCAGAAGAAGATATCACAGTTTAAGTCCCAGTCGTCATAGTCCGGGGCACGGCCGTCATGGGGCTTGCCGGAGCGGAGCTTCCGACCGATCTGCATGACACAGGCGGTCTTATGATCCTTTACATAGGCGGTTTCCCGCTGGGAGCCGGTGGGGAGATCGGGATACAGATCCTCCAGCTCCTGGGAGGTGATGAAGGAAACCTCCCGACTCAGTTCTGTCCGAAGCTGGGGAAAGCGGACATGGAGCCGGTCGTTGGTGTCGCAGATGGCCCGGACGATGGCCCGGACAATGAGCTTCAGGTAGTCCGTATTCCGGTTTTCCCGGGTAATGACCTTCTCCCAGTCCCACTGGTCAACGTAGATGGAATGGACGTTGTCCAGCTCCTCATCCCGGCGGATGGCGTTCATGTCGGTATACAGGCCGTTGCCAATGGTGAAGTGGTAGCGCTTCAATGCCAGCCGCTTCCACTTGGCAAGAGAGTGGACAACCTCGGCATCCGCGCCCACGGCGGGAATATCAAAAGCAACAGGCCGCTCGTAGCCGTTGAGGTTGTCATTAAGGCCGGAATTGTCCGCAACGAACAGAGGCGCGGATACACGCTTCAAATTCAGCGCCTTGGAAAATTCCTCCTGAAAGGTTTCTTTGATGCAGGCAATGGCGCGCTGGGTGTCATAGGCGTCCAGAGCAGGCTTGTAGCCCTGGGGAATGCAGATCTTGTTCATAAAATTACCGGCCTTTCCAATTTAAAATATAGGCTATTTTATTCCCTTTCCGTGGGTAAAATCTTAAAAGCTTACGGCATTGAGGGCTTTGACATAAGTAAGCAGCTCCGGGAAGCCGCCGTTGGGGAACGCCGAAATATCTTCGCCGTTCCGGTTAATCAGGCAGTCCGTCAACAGAAAGACCCGCATCCCAAGGGCCCGGGCGGCCATGTCCTCCGAAACGTCGTTGCCCACCATCAGGCATTCCTCCGCTTTCAGTCCCTGCTTCTCCAGGATTTCCCGGTAATAATCGAGATTGGGCTTACAGAAGGAAGAATTATCGTAGGTGGTAATCAGCTCGAAGTCCTCAGGCATCAGCCCTGCCCAGCGAATCCGGCTGCGAGTCGCTGCGGGAGGGAACAGGGGATTGGTGGCGAGAATGGTGCGGTAACCCATGGCCCGAATGTTGGCGATGGCTTGGATGGCCAGGGGATTTTTCCCGCAGACATTTTGCACCTGCTGGAATTCATTTTCATAGAAATGAAGGAACAGCACTTCATCCGACTGAATATTCCGGCCGAAAACCTTCGCTGCGGTTTTCCAGAAAACCGCTTCATTCCGGGCGCTGCCGTCATTTTGAACCATAGCCATGGTGCCGGCGCCGATGGCCTTGACAAGAAGCTGGGGATCATACCCGTAGGGGATCATGGCCCTGACCAGGCCGGAGAAATAGGCTTTGACAAATTCGTCCTGATCCATGGGCAGCAAGGTGCCGTCCAGGTCAAACAAACAAGCTGTAATCATTTGGCGTCTCCTGAAAGCGTCCGTCCCCCTGTGAAAGGAGGACGGTGATTTTATTCTGGGGTGGATTCCTGGCCCACGGCCATCAGATCATAAGGCGTGGTCTGGTAGACGAAGTAGTTCAGCCAGTTGCTGAACAAGAGGTTGGCATGGCCCCGCCAGCGGACAATGGGCGCTTTTGTGTCGTCGTCGTCCGGATAGTAATTCGCAGGCACATGGATGGGAAGCCCCTGGCTTTTGTCCCGGCGGTATTCCTTTTCCAGAGTGTCGGCGTCGTATTCCGAGTGACCGGTGACGAAAATCTGCCGACCCTCCTTGTTCATGACGGCGTAGACACCGGCTTCCGGGGAGGAGGCGAGAATTTTCAGGCCCGGAACCTTTTCGATGTCGGCGCGGTAAACCGTGGTGTGCCGGGAGTGGGGAATGTAGAATTCATCGTCGAAGCCCCGGAGCAGTATGGCGTGCTTATAGTCAAGATGGTGGGGATAGACGCCGAAGAGCTTCTGGGGCAGGGGATGCTTCTGAACGCCATAGTGGTAGTAAAGTCCCGCCTGAGCGCCCCAGCAGATGTGGAAGGTGGAATGGACGTTACATTTGCTCCACTCCATAATCCGGCACAGCTCCGGCCAGTAGTCCACTTCCTCAAAGGGCATCTGTTCCACCGGCGCGCCGGTGATCACCATGCCGTCAAACTTCCGATCCTTTAGCTCATCGAAGGTTTTATAGAAGGTGAGAAGATGCTCCTGAGAGGTGTTTTTTGACCGGTGGGAGGAGACCATCATCAGCTCCAAATGCACCTGTAAGGGGGTGTTGCCCAGGAGGCGGCTGAGCTGGGTCTCCGTCACGATTTTGGTGGGCATCAGGTTCAGCAGAACGATTTCCAGGGGACGGATATGCTGGGTTTCCGCCCGGGTCTGCTTCATAATGAAAATGTTTTCTTTTTGCAGAACCTCGGCGGCGGGGAGGTCGTTAGGTATTTGAATGGGCACGATGTGTTCTCCTGACAGTTTTAATGGGTTATACCTGGCTAAGAGCCTGGGCGATGTCCTCAATGAGATCCTGAACGTTTTCCAGGCCGCAGCTTAAGCGGATCAGATCCGCGCCAACACCGGCGGCGGTCAGCTCCTCGTCAGTCATCTGACGGTGGGTGGAGCTGGCGGGATGGAGGCAGCAGGTGCGGGAGTCCGCTACATGGGTTTCAATGGAACCGAGTTTCAGGTGCTTCATGAAGGTTTCTGCGGCCTTTCTTCCGCCCTGGAGGCCGAAGGAGATGACGCCGCAGGAGCCGTTTGGCAGATACTTTTTGGCACGCTCATAATACTTGTCGCCTTCCAGGCCGCAGTACTGCACCCACTTTACCTTTTCGTGGCCCTTCAGGTACTCGGCGATGGCCTGGGCATTGGCGCAGTGCTGCTTCATCCGCAGGGGCAGGCTCTCCAGACCCAGGTTCAGAATAAAGGCGTTTTGGGGAGACTGGACACAGCCAAAGTCCCGCATGAGCTGGGCGGTACACTTGGTGATGTAGGCGCCTTTCAGGCCAAACCGCTCCGTATAGGTCACGCCGTGATAGCTGTCGTCGGGAGTGCACAGGCCGGGGAACTTGTCAGCATGAGCGGTCCAGTCGAATTTGCCGCTGTCCACAATGACGCCGCCCAGAGTGGCGGCATGGCCGTCCATGTACTTGGTGGTGGAATGGGTGACGATATCCGCGCCCCATTCAAAGGGACGGCAGTTGACGGGGGTGGCGAAGGTATTGTCCACGATCAGGGGAACCCCATGGGCATGGGCGGCCCTGGCGAATTTCTCAATATCCAGAACCACCAGAGACGGGTTGGAGATGGTCTCACCGAATACGGCCTTGGTGTTGGGGCGGAAGGCGGCGTTCAGCTCCTCTTCGGTGCAGTCGGGATCCACGAAGGTGGTTTCCAGACCCATTTTCTTCATGGTCACGGAGAACAGGTTGAAGCTGCCGCCGTAAATGGCGGAGCTGGCCACAATGTGATCCCCGCAGCCCGCAATGTTAAAAATAGCCATGAAGGTGGCGGCCTGACCGGAGCCGGTGAGCATGGCGGCGGTGCCGCCTTCCAGGGCGCAGATCTTGGCAGCTACCGCGTCGCAGGTGGGATTTGCCAGCCGGGAGTAGAAATAGCCTTCCGCTTCCAGGTCAAAGAGCTTGCCCATATCTTCGGAGGTGGCATATTTAAAGGTAGTGCTTTGGTAAATGGGGAGCTGGCGGGGTTCGCCGTTGCTGGGGGTATAGCCTGCCTGAATGCACAGGGTTTCCGGGCGGAGTTTTTCTTCCATAGAAATCACCTCGTGAAAAAATATTGGAATTATTGTACTCCCAAAGCGGACATTTGTCAACGAAAAACCCAGAAGATACCGGAGTGCGGGGGCCTGTAATTGTGAAAAACACGCAAAGTTTGCGGCAGGGAAAAGAAAACCTTGAAATCCGTTTTTTGATTTAGTATGATAAACGGGAGAGAAAGAGGAGGGGTGGCTTATGACGCTGACCGAGATTGTAAAATTCTTAAATGGCATTGCCTGGGGACCCTGGATGCTGATACTGCTGGTAGGCACCGGCATTTACCTCAGCTGGAGGGTAGGCTTCCTGCAATTCCGCAAGTTTGGCTATACCATGAAGCACACCATCGGCAAGATTTTCCAGAAGCAGTCTGCCGGTGACGGGGAGGTCACGCCCTTCCAGGCGGTGACCACAGCCCTGGCGGCCACGGTGGGTACCGGCAACATTGCGGGTGTCACTGGCGCTATCGCGGTTGGCGGCCCGGGTGCGGTATTCTGGATGTGGATTTCCGCTCTGTTCGGCATGGTCACCAAGTACGCCGAGGTGGTGCTGGCTGTCCGCTATCGGGAGCGCAATGCCAAGGGCGACTATGTTGGCGGCCCTATGTACTACATTAAAAACGGCCTGGGTCAGAGGTGGAAGTGGCTGGCGGTGCTGTTCAGCCTCCTGGGTGCCATTGCGGCCTTCGGCATCGGCAACATGACCCAGGTCAATACCATTGCCGGTTCCATCAACACGGCCATTGACGCCTTCGGCGGCAATACCCAGGCGGCCACTGTCTTGCTGTTTGGCCAGACTGTGCCGGTGTCCAGCATTGTCATTGGCATGCTGGTGGCCGTGGTGGTTGCCCTGGTGCTGTTTGGCGGAATCAAGCGCATCGGCTCCGTTACGGAAAAGCTGGTGCCCTTCATGGCGCTGATTTATATTATCTGCGCCCTGATTGTGGTGTTTGCCAATATTGGAAGTCTGGGCAGGGTGTTTGCTATGATCTTTCAGGGTGCTTTCAGCCCCAGAGCGGCCTTGGGCGGCGCGTTTGGCATTACCCTGATCTCCACCATTCAGAAGGGCGTAGGCCGGGGCGTCTTCTCCAATGAGGCAGGTCTTGGTTCCGCGCCCATGGCCCACGCGGCATCCTCTGAGACGGATCCGGTGAAGCAGGGCCTGTACGGTATTTTCGAAGTGTTTATGGATACCATCGTCATCTGCACCCTGACGGCCCTGACCTTGCTGTGCGGCGTGGAAAGCGGCGTAGAGATCACCTGGGGCCAGAGCGCCGGCGCGGAGCTGATCAGCGCGTCCTTCGCCACGGTGTTTGGCAGCAAAATGGGCGCTTTTACCATTGCTCTGGGCATCTGCCTGTTTGCTCTCTCCACCACCCTGAGCTGGGCGCTGTACGGCAGCCGTTGCTTTGAGTTTCTGCTTGGAACCAAGCTGGTGCCCCTTTATCAGGTCCTGTTTGTGCTGATTATTGTGGTGGGTGCCACGTTGAAGCTGGAACTGGTGTGGGACATTGCCGATACCCTGAACGGCTTTATGGCCATTCCCAACCTGATTGCCCTGCTGGCCCTGTCCGGTGTGGTGGCAAAGCTGACCAAGAATCACTTCGACAAGGAAAAGCTGAAAAAATAAGGGGATTCTCAGCCTCTGACCTGTACAAAGCAGGCCCGAAGCGATATGCTGAAGGCAGAAAAAGGAGGCGGAAGACCATGAATCAACAAAAAGTCGGGCAGTTCCTAAAGCAGCTGAGAAGTGAAAAGGCGATTACCCAGGCTGAGCTGGCGGAGCGTCTGGGGGTATCCAACCGCAGCGTTTCCCGGTGGGAAAACGGCACGACGATGCCGGATTTTGACCTGCTGATGGAAATGGCCCAATACTACGGGGTAGAGGTTGGGGAGATCCTGTCCGGAGAAAGGCGAACAAGCGAAGGTGCGGAAAAGTCAGAGGAACTGATGCTTCACATTGCGGAGTACAACAATGTGGAGAAGAACTTCTTTTCCAAAAGAATGTGTGCCATGTTTATCCTCGCGCTGGTGGGCATGGTTATTTACATGGGAATCGACCTTATGGGCCTTTCTCTGGTTCAGCCTTATGAAGCCATTATCAACGCGATCCTTGGGTTTGTGATGGGAACATTGATTACGGGGCTGCTGTATTCCAGTCGTTCCATTATCAAGGTGAAAATGGCCCGGGAAAGGATCATAAAACACTGGAACGAAAAACACAGAATGTCTGAATAACGCAATCGCCCGGCGGGTTTTATGACCTGCCGGGCGATGTATGTGTTTATGGAATTAATGGTTGGCAGCCTGATAGATTTTCAGGATGTCGCCCTGATCCAGCACCCGGAAGGTGCCGATGGTACGGGTATTCTTGAAAGAACACCGGTAGGCCAGCTCAGAAACAGTTTCCTCAGGCAGAACGCCGATGCCCAGCTCAGACAGGCAGGTAGGCATATCCAGCTCCCGGAAGAAGTCTTCCGTGGCAGCGATGCCCTCCAGACCCAACGTCATGTCGTCCTTGCCGTCGGCGCTCAGGCCCCATACCTTCACCGCGTACTGGGCAAACCGGCTGGGGTTGGCGGAAATAACATACCGTGCCCAGCTGCCCCAGGTGGCGGACAGGGAAGCGCCGTGGGTTACGTCGAACATGGCACCCAGCTCATGGCCCAGCTGGTGGGTGGCAAAGTCCATTTTTCCGCCGAGACCGGTCAGACCGTTGTGGGAGCGGCTGCCGCACCACATCAGCTCACTCATGGCCTGGTAGTCTCCGGGGTGGGACACGGCACGGCGGCCATTGCGGATGGTAGTGCGAAGGAGCCCTTCCGCGAATTCATCGGAAAGCTCGTTGGTGGTGATGGGGTTAAAGTACCGCTCCAGGGTGTGCATCATAATGTCCACAATGCCACAGGTCAGCTGGAAGGGAGGCAGGGTGTAGGTCAGCTCCGGGTTCAGAACGGCGAATTTGGGACGGTGGAAGGGGGAGTTGACGCCCCGCTTCTCCTTGGTTTCGTCGTTGGTAATCACGGCGCTGTCGCTGGTCTCACTGCCCGCGGCGGGAATGGTCAGCACCGCGCCTACGGGCAGAGCGCCGGGAACAGTAACCTTTTTCAGCCAGAAGTCGTTCCACACGTCATACTGGGGATTGGCCGCGCCGTCGGCAATGGCCTTGGCGGTGTCCAGAACGCTGCCGCCGCCCACGCCCAGCACCAGGTCAACGCCCTTGTCCCGGGCAAGCGCGATGCCTTTGCGGACAAGAGACAGTCTGGGGTTGGGCTGAACGCCCCCCAGGGTTTCCCAGGCAATGCCGCTGCTTTCCAGGGCCTTGGTCACCCGGCCAATGAGGCCGCTTTTCAGGGCGCTCTTCCCGCCGTAGACCACCAGAACGTGCCTTGCTCCCTGCTCGGCGGCGAGAGAGCCAACCTGGGTCTCGGTGCCAGCGCCGAAAATAATGTGGGTGGGGGTATAAAATTCAAAGGACTGCATGATATTTCCTCCATATCTTCCAGGAAAAACCCTGATTATTGTCTGTTTTCCGCCATCCGGAGGGCCTGATCCAGAATGACGTTTGCGGCGGCTTCCTTGCTTAAAATAGGCAGCTCCAAGGTATCGGACTTCGTAATGATGGTAATGATATTGGTGTCCACGCCGAAGCCGGCCCCAGCAACCTTCAAATTGTTGGCGCAGATCATATCCAGGTGTTTCTTTTGCAGCTTTTCCCGGCTGTTTTTCACCATATCCTGGGTCTCCATGGAGAAGCCGCAAACAATTTGACCAGCTCTTTTCCGCTGTCCCAGGTAAGAAAGAATGTCCTGGGTGCGCTTCAAGGGAATGGATAGGTCGCCATCCTTTTTCTTCACCTTCTGGTCGGAGTATTCCGCAGGGGTATAATCCGCCACGGCGGCCGCCTTGAAGACAAAGTCGCTTTCGTCAAAGTGGGCGACTACGGCTTCAAACATATCCTGGGCGGAGGTGACCGGCACCACCGTAACAAAGGGCGGCGGGGCGATGGCGGTGGGGCCGGAGATCAGGGTCACATCCGCGCCCCTCAGCATAGCCATTCTGGCCAGAGCATAGCCCATTTTCCCGGTGGAGTGATTGGTCAGATATCGGACGGGATCAATGGATTCCTGGGTAGGACCGGCGGTGACCATCACTTTTTTACCAGCCAGATCCTTGGGGAAGGCCAGGTGCTTGAGAATATATTGGAGAAGCTCCTCCGGCTCTGGCAGCTTGCCCTTTCCTGTAGCGCCGCAGGCAAGCCGCCCGCTGGCGGGCTCGATAACCTCCCAGCCATAGTGACGCAATGCGGCAAGGTTGTCCTGGGTTACCGGATTTTCGTACATGTTGGTGTTCATAGCCGGGGCAATCAGCTTGGGGCACCGGCAGGCCAGCGCCGTGGTGGTGAGCATATCGTCCGCCAGACCGTGGGCAAGTTTCGCGCAGACGTTGGCGGTAGCCGGGGCGATGATCACTAAGTCTGTCCGGTCAGCCAGAGCGATATGCTCCACCTGATGGACGAAGTTCCGGTCGAAGGTATCCACAATGGTTTTCCGCCCGGTGAGCTGCTCGAAGGTCAGTGGGGTAATAAACTGGGTGGCGTTGTGGGTCATGACCACCTCTACTGCGGCGTGCTGCTTTACCAGGGCCGAGGCCAGCGCGGCGGCCTTATAGGCGGCGATGCCGCCGGTGACCCCCAAGAGAACGGTTTTTCCTTTCAGCATATGGTTTCCTCCCATCGTTTCTGATTCTATTATAGTCGTTTTTTCTCACGGTGTAAAGTAGGAATGCCCTGAAAAAAGCGGGTTATGTGTCGGAGAAAAGAAGCGTGGATTTTTCTTGCAATTTCCTATATAACCTGTTATAATCTCACCGGAGTAAAATGCTCCCAAAATATGCGCTGTATCCTCGCTTCAGGAGGAACGGCAGCAGGAGGTAAATTGAATATGAAGAAAACTGGTATGAACACCCGGTATATGGCGACCCTTGCCATGCTGTGCGGACTGCTTCTGGTCATGGGCATGACCGGCATCGGATTCATTCCCTTGCCTGTGATCAAGGCCACAACCATGCACATCCCTGTGATCCTGGGAGCCGTGCTTCTGGGCCCCGCCGCGGGCGGCGTTCTGGGCGCTGTGTTTGGGCTTTGTTCCATCTGGGTCAACACCACTACCCCCGGCTTATTGTCCTTTGCGTTCTCGCCCTTTATGAGCACGGAAGGCCTGTCCGGGGTGCTGAAAAGCCTGTGGATTGCGTTGGTCTGCCGGATTTTGCTGGGTGTTATCGCGGGCTGGCTGTGGAGGCTGATGAAAAAAATCACAAAGCAGGACTACATTGCCCTGCCGGTGACAGCCGCCGTGGCGACCATTTGTCATACCTTACTTGTTATGGGCAGCATCTATGTACTGCTTGCCCAGCAGTACGCCCAGGCGAAAAACGTAGCCATTACCGCCGTGTTCGGTCTGGTTATGGGCACGGTAACGGCCTCCGGAATCCCCGAAGCCATTGCAGCGGCGGTTTTGGTTACGGTGATTGGAAAGGCGCTGCTGAATTTAATGGAGCGCATGCGGACACGTTAAGGAGAAAAACATGTTACTTGCCATTGATATCGGGAATACAAACTTAGTCATCGGCTGCTTTCAGGGGGATGAACTGAAATTCAAGGCCCGGATTGCCACGGATTCCAGCCGCACCTCCGACCAATACGGCGTGGAGATCAAGAATATGATGGAGGCCTACGGTGTTCAGGTTTCGGAGATTGACGACTGCATCATCTCCTCCGTGGTGCCGCCGGTGTTCAACTCCGTCCGTACCGGGGTCTGGAAGGTCATCGGCAAGCAGCCCATGGTGGTTGGCCCGGGGCTGAAAACAGGGCTGAACATCCATGTGGATGTGCCCAGCCAGGTGGGCAGCGACCGGATTGTCATTGCCGTGGCGGCTCTGGCGGAATATAAGGCACCTCTGATTCTGATGGATCTGGGCACCGCTACCACCATTGAGGTGGTGGAGCCGGAAAATATGTACCTGGGCGGCGTGATTTTCCCCGGCGTTCGGGTTTCGCTGGACGCCCTGACCAGCCGGGCGGCTCAGCTTCCCGGTATCAGTCTGGACAAGCCCAGGCAGGTCATCGGCAAAAATACCGTGGACTGTATGCGAAGCGGCATGATGTACGGCACCGCCGCCATGATCGACGGATTGGTAGAGCGGATGGAGGCAGAGCTGGGACACCAGTGCACTTTGATTGCCACCGGCGGCATGGCCCAGTTTATTACGCCTTTGTGCAAGCGGGATATCATTCTGGACAAAAATCTGCTGCTGAAGGGCCTGAATGTGATCTATAAAAAGAATAAGCGGTAAACTTTTGAATGGCCGGACGTGGTTTTACGTCCGGCTTTTTCTTTTGCATACCCGGGGCGGAGGGCGCATAGTCTTAGCCAGGAGTGATGCGAATGATATGTGCCTGGAAAGAGCTTCTTTCGATTCTGCCCCAAAGGCTCCGGCGGGATGTGGACAATCTGGGAAAGGAATCCCTGGAGGAGCTGCGGCTGCGGATGGGCGCGCCGCCGGAGCTGGTAGCGGGGAAGGAAAGCAGATGGCTTCCGGGAAATGTGACCCGAGAGGAACTGAGCTTCGTGGTCAATGCCGCCAGCCGGTATTCACCCTGGGCGGCGTCCACCGTGGCGCAGGGGTACCTCACCGCAACCGGCGGCCATCGGATCGGCCTGTGCGGTGAGGCGGTGTGCCGGAACGGAGTCTTTGAGGGAATCCGGGAGGTAAGCTCCCTTTGCATCCGGGTGGCGAGGGACTTTCCCGGAATCGCTGAGAAGGCGGGGAATATCCAAGGCTCTGTACTGATTCTGGGCGCACCGGGCTGGGGAAAGACAACGCTTTTGCGGGATCTGATCCGACGGCGGGGAGAGGAAGAACAGATTTGCGTGGTGGATGAGCGCGGGGAGCTGTTTCCAGCGGGATTTCCCAGGGGGAAGCGGGTGGATGTGCTCACGCTCTGCCCCAAGGCTGAGGGGATACTGACGGTGCTGAGAACCATGGGGCCAGGGGCCGTTGGGGTGGATGAGATCACGGAGGAAAAGGACTGCCAGGCCCTGCTTCAGGCGGCGAACTGCGGTGTCAGCCTCCTGGCCACGGCCCACGCCTGTTCTTTACAGGACATCCGCAGACGGCGGATCTACGCCGCACTGCTTGAGCATTCCGTATTCGACACGTTTTTGGTTTTACATAGGGACAAGTCCTACACTGTGGAAAGGATGACACTATGAGTTACAAATGGATCGGCGCGGTTTTGGTGATTGTGGGCTGCGGAGGCTTTGGCTTTTCCATGGCGGCGGCTCATCGTCGGGAGATGCGGCTTCTGCGCCAGCTTCATCGGGGACTGCTGTTTATGGAAAATGAGCTGAAATACCGGTTAACGCCTCTGCCGGAGCTTTGCCGTCAGACGGGAAGGGAGATGGGGGGCGTACTGAAAGAGATCTTCTTCTCACTGGCCCGGGAGCTGGACAGCAGAACCCTGCCGGACCCCGGGGACTGTATGGCCTGGGCTATGAAAAACACCCGGGAAGGTCTGCCGGGAAGCCTTCGCAAGCTGCTGACCCGGCTGGGCCGCTCCCTGGGCCGGTTTGATTTAAGTGGTCAGCTCCGGGGATTGGAGGCCCTGTCCGCCGCATGCGAGGAGGAGCTGTCCCAGCTGAATCAGAATAAGGATATCCGGCTGCGGAACTATCAAACCTTGGGGCTTTGCGCGGGAGCGGCCCTGGCCATTTTGTTTGTGTGAATATGGAAATTGACCTGATTTTTAAAATCGCTGCCATTGGTATCATTGTTTCCATTCTCAACCAGGTGCTGTCCCGTTCCGGCCGGGAGGAGCAGGCCACCATGACCAGTCTTGCGGGACTTGTGGTGGTGTTGATGATGCTGGCGCAGAAGATCGCGGATCTGTTCGATCTGGTGAAGACCTTGTTTCAGTTTTAATGGGGGAGTTCTGGAAGGCTACGGCGGCGGTTTTGCTGACGGTGATTCTGGCTCTGGCCGTGGGGAAGCGGGAAAAGGATATTTCGGTGCTTCTCAGCATGGCGGCCTGCTGTCTGGTTGGGGTGATGGCGCTATCCTACCTGAAGCCGGTGCTGGAGCTGGTGGAGGAGCTGGGACAGCTGGGGGAGGTTACCGGGGGCACTCTGGAAATCCTCATGAAGGCGGTGGGCATCGCCCTGGTGTCGGAGATCGCGGGGATGCTTTGCTCTGACGCGGGGAACGGATCCCTGGGAAAGCTGCTGCAAATGCTGGGAAGTGCCGCCATTTTGTACCTGTCCATCCCCATATTCCGTTCGCTGCTTACACTGATACAGGAGATTCTGGGGGAAATATGAGAATACTTTCGATGCTCGCAATCATTGCGCTGATGATTTCCCTGGCTGTACCGGTCTGCGCCACCCAGTTTACGGCGCCCCAGGTGCCGGAGGCGGGAGCTGAGCAAATGCCGGAAAATACGGATTCCTTCGGTGCCGGGCTGTGGGAGCTGTGCAAAAACGTGCTGGCTTCTCTCCATCCGGATCTGCGGGAGGGAATCCGGGTGAGCTTGTCTCTGATTGCCGCGGTGATGATGGTGTCCCTTCTGCGCACATGCTCCGGCGGTGTTTCCGCCATGGCAGAGCTTGCCGGCACCGTGGCCGTGGCGGCCATCCTTTTGTTCAGCGCCAATTCCATGCTGGCCCTGGGGTCGGAGACGGTGCGGGATATGAGTGAGTACGGAAAGCTGCTGTTTCCTGTGCTCACCGCCGCTATGGCTGCCCAGGGAGGGGTTACCGCTTCGGCGGCACTGTACACGGGAACCATTGCCGTGGATGTGGTGGTGAGCAGCCTGATTACGGGACTGCTGCTTCCCATGGTGTATCTGTTCCTGGCGCTGGCCACGGCAAACAGCGCCCTGGAAGAGGATGTATTAAAAAAGATGCGGGATCTGATTAAAGCCGCAGTGAGCTGGTGCTTAAAAACCATCCTCACGGTATTCATGACCTATATGGGCATTACCGGCGTAATCAGCGGAACCACCGACGCGGCAGCCTTAAAGGCGACCAAGTTTACCATATCCAATTTGGTGCCGGTGGTTGGCGGGATCCTGTCCGACGCTTCGGAGGCGGTGCTGGTCAGCGCGGGCCTGGCCAGAAACGCCGCCGGGATCTATGGAATCCTGGCGATTCTTGCCATTTTTCTGGGGCCCTTTTGCCGAATCTGGATCCAATACATGATTTTGAAGGTCACCGCCGCCGTCTGCGGCATCTTCGGCTCCAAGCGGATGATGGGGCTTATCGAGGACTTTTCCACGGCTATGGGTCTGGTGCTGGCTATGACCGGGGCTGTCTGCCTGCTGCTGCTTATCAGTACGGTATGCTTCCTGAAGGGGGTGGGATGATGGAGAGTCTGAAGCAGTATGTGATATCCGTGACGGCGGCAGCGCTGATCTGCGGCATCACAGCGGGGCTGGTGAAGAAAAACGGAACAGGGGAGCTGATCCGCATGGTCTGCGGTTTGGTGCTTGCCTTTACCGTGCTCCGGCCCATTGTGGGGCTGAAGCTGGATAAGCTCTCCTCCGATCTGCTGCCTGACCTTCAGGAGGGAGAGAATATGGCGGCACAGGGGGAGAAGATCACAAGAGATGCCATGGAGGATATCATAAAGTCCGAAACGGAAGCATATATCTTGGACAAAGCCGCGGCATTGGGAATGGAGCTTACGGCGGAGGTGCTTCTGGGTGAGGATACCATTCCGGTGCCGGTGGGGGTGATTTTGTCCGGGGCATGTTCGCCCTACGCGCGAAGTGAACTTACCAATGCGATTGAGAAGGACTTGGGGATCCCAAAGGAGAATCAGGTATGGACTGGGTAAGCGTCAAAAGCAGAGGCCTGGAAGGCCTGAAAAAGTATAAATACATTCTGGTGGTCATTTTGGCGGGGATCTTCCTGATGGCATTGCCGGAGAAGAACACCCAGACACCTCAGCCCGTCCAGACGGCGGCGGCCTCAGAACCGAACCTGCAGCAGTCCCTTTCCACGCTTCTCAGTAAAATTGAGGGCGCCGGGAAGGTGGAGGTGCTGCTGACCCAGGCGGAGGGCAGCGAAACGCTGTATCAAACGGATGAAGACAGAAGCTCAGGGGAAACTACCATGGAACGGAGGCAAACAACAGTCCTGGTCACAAACAGTACCAGGGAGGAAACGGGGCTGATCCGGCAGATCAACCCGCCCGCCTATCAAGGGGCGGTGGTGCTGTGCCAGGGCGGGGACAACGCCAGAATAAGGCTTGCCATTGTGGAAGCGGTAGCCAATGCCACGGGGCTCACCACCGATAAAATAACGGTTTTGAAAATGAAATGAATGGAGGCATTTTTATGAAGGTTTGGAAGAAGAACATGGTTGCCGCTGCGATTCTGGTTACGGTCTGCGCCGGGATCTATGTGAACTGGCTGTATACAGAGGACAAAGCTGCGCAGACTCTGGTGGATACTTTGGACACGGAAAAGGTCATGTCCGACGATACCCTGATGCTCAGCGAGGATATGGCGGCCATCTCCGCCGGGGAGGACGTAGCCACCACGGCGACGGATTACTTCGCGGCGGTGCGGCTGTCCCGGCAGCAGGCCCGGGACAACGCGGTGAATCTTCTCCAGGAGGCTATGGCCTATGAGGGAGAGGAGCAGGGCACCAAGGACGCGGAGTCCTCCATGGAGCTGGAGCGGATCGTCCAGACAGCCCTGAGCGAAGCTCAGATTGAAAGCCTGGTTATCGCCAAGGGCTATGCCGACTGCGTCGCCTACATGTCCGGGGAGGGGATCTCCGTGGCGGTAGCCTCCCCTGAGGGCGGTTTGCAGCAGGAGGATGTGGCTGTGATCGCGGATATCGTCATGACCCAGTCGGAATATTCCCTGGAGGATATCCGGGTGGTGGAAGTACAGTAACAAACCGGGCGGTGCGAAGGTGACAGCACCGCCCGGTTTTCCTGCCGGGAAAATCCAGCACAAAGCTTCCGAATCTTTTCCTTGTATTTTTCCTGATATGTGGTATAATAAACCAAAGTTTGTCATGTCCCGGACATGAACAGCATTTAGGAGGTAACCAATATGGCGGAATATAAGCAGTACATTACCCAGACCCAGGAAAACGGAAACGTGATGATCTCGGAAGACGTGATCGCTACCATCGTGGAGCATACCCTGACTGAGGTGGAGGGTGTCGTAAAGGGCGGCAATGAGGTCGTGGGCAAGAAGAGCTGGGGCAAGGGCGTCCGCATTGCCATTGCCGAGGATAACACCCTGACACTGGGCTGCAATATTGTGGTCTCCTACGGCGAGAGCGTAATTAAGGTGGCCCAGGCGGTGCAGGAGGCCATTGTGAGCGCCGTGGAGTCCGTCACCGGCGTAACCGTGGCGGATGTGGACGTGAACGTCTGCGGCATCCAGCGCCAGTAAGGGAAAAGGGAGACGGTATGACAAGAGGCAATGCCAGAGAGCTGGCGGTTCATTTGATTTACGGCAGAGAATTCACGGGAGAAGAGCCGGAGCAGGTGGTTGCCCTGCGCTTAAACCGGGAATATTACGAGAAGCTGAAGACGGAAAACGAGGTTTACGCGGAGCGGCCCAGCCGGAACCAGCTTCGCTACATAGACACGGTGGTAGCGGGCGTAGCCAACCGGGAAGAGGACTTGAACGCCCAGATCAGCAGATTCTCCATCGGCTGGGACATCAGCCGGATTTCCCGGCTGACCCGATGCATTATGCAGCTAGCCATCTATGAAATCCTCTATGTGGAGGACGTGCCCACTGGCGTGGCGATCTCCGAGGCCGTGCGGCTGGCAAAGAAGTACGACGGAGACGACACCGGCGCTTTTGTCAACGGCATCCTGGGCAGCTTTGCCCGGAGCCTGACCGCCGAAGGGGCGGAGGAAGCCCAATGAGCGTCATTGGATTGGATACCAGCAATTACACCACCTCTATCGCGTTTTTCGACGGTGAGGGCGGTGAAAATCAGTCCCGGCTGCTGAGCGTGAAGCAGGGAGAGCTGGGCCTGAGGCAGTCCGACGCGGTATTTTCTCATATCAAAAGCCTGCCAGAGCTTTCCGGCAGGCTATTTTCCCATTTGGACGGCTGTGAGGTCACGGCGGTGGGCGTTTCTACCCGCCCCAGGGCTGTGGAGGGCAGCTATATGCCCTGCTTCATGGTGGGGCTTTCCCACGGAAAGCTCCTGGCCCAGGCCCTGGGAGTGCCCCTGGTGGAGGTGTCCCATCAGCAGGGGCATGTAGCGGCATCCCTTTGGAGCGCCGGACGGCTGGATCTGATGGATACTCCCCATCTGGCCTGGCACCTGTCCGGCGGCACCACAGAGCTGCTGCTGGTGGAGCCGGAGGGGAAGAATGTGCGCTGCACCCGCATCGGCGGTACCACGGATATTTCCGCCGGTCAGCTTATCGACCGCACCGGTCAGCTGCTGGGGCTTCCTTTCCCATCGGGAAGGCATCTGGACGAGCTGAGCCGGGAGGCAAAGGGGACGGATTGCTTCCGGGTCAAGTGCCGGGAAGGAGAATTCTCTCTGTCCGGGGTGGAGAACAAGGTGCGGCAGTTCCATGAATCCCAGGGGGTTCCGGCGGAGACGGCGGCCTATGCCCTGCGGTGCGTGGGAAACGCTGTGCTCCTTGCAACCCGGCAGGCCATGGAAGCCTATCCGGGACTGGCGGTGGTATTTTCCGGAGGTGTGGCCTCCAATTCCATGCTGCGGCAGCTTATGGCCCCGTTGGAGCCTGTGTTTGCCCAGCCGCAATTTTCCACAGACAATGCCATGGGTGTGGCCGTGCTGGCTCACCGGATGATGGAGGGATAAGATGTCCCAGACAGTTCTGACAATTACGCAGCTCAATGAATATATCCGGGGGAAGATGGACAGCGACCCGCTTCTGGGCCAGGTGGCAGTCCGGGGTGAGATCAGCAACTATAAGCTTTATCCCTCAGGGCATCACTATTTTACCCTGAAGGACGAAGCCGGGGCGCTGAAATGCGTCATGTTTAAGGGAAACGCCTATCGCCTCCGGTTCCGTCCGGAAAACGGCATGAAGGTCATTGCTATGGGAAGGGTCTCCGTATTCCCGAGGGACGGCGCCTACCAGCTTTACTGTACCGCAATGGCCGTGGACGGCGTAGGCGATTTATACGCCGCGTATGAGCAGCTGAAGAAAAAGCTGGAGGCCCAGGGCCTCTTCGATCCCGCTCACAAAAAACCGCTGCCAAGGTATCCGAAGACCATCGGCATCGTGACCAGCTCCGCAGGCGCCGCTGTCCACGATATGCTTCGGATCCTGCGCAAGCGCTACCCGCTGGTTTCTGTTCGGCTGCTGCCCGTTCGTGTCCAGGGGGTGGAAGCGCCTGAGGAAATCGCGGCGGCCATCGGCTATGCCAACCGATACCATCTGGCGGATCTTCTGATTGTGGGACGGGGCGGCGGCTCTATTGAGGATCTGTGGGCCTTCAATGATGAGCGTGTGGCCTATGCCATTTACCGGTCAGAGATTCCCATTATTTCCGCCGTAGGCCATGAACCGGATGTGACCATTGCGGACTTCGTGGCGGACCTGCGGGCGGCCACCCCCTCCAACGGCGCGGAACTGGCCGTACCGGATCAGGACGCTCTGCGGCAGAGCCTGGACGCTGTGTCCTCCGCTATGGCCGTGGCCCTGAGCCGTCAGCTCAAGGCCGGGCGGCAGCATTTAAATGTGCTTTCCCAGTCTCCCGCCCTGAAAAGCCCCACAGGCTATATTGAGCAGCGGGGAAAGAGCCTGGAGCTGCTGAAAAGGCGGATGATCTCTGCCCAGACCCAGCAGATCACCGGGAAAAAGCAACGCTATATTGCGGCAGTATCCAAGCTGGATGCCATGAGCCCGCTGAAGGTGCTGTCCCGGGGCTATTCCATGGCCCAAAATGACAATGGAGAGGTGATCCGGAGCGTTCACCAGACGGAGCTTGGCCAGCGGATCACCGTGGCCTTAAGTGACGGCAAGCTGTCCGCAACCGTAATGAAGAAAATGGAGGCAGAAAAATGAGTCGTAAGAAAATGAGCTTTGAAGAGTCCATGACCCGTTTGGAGGAGATCGTCCGTGCCATGGAGCGGGGAGATGTAGCCCTGGAGGAGTCCCTGAAGCTGTTCCAGGAGGGGACGGAGCTGGTAAAGGACTGCCAGAAGCTTTTGGACGACGCCCAGCTTCAGGTGAAGAAAATCATGACGGCTCCCGACGGCAGCCCTGTGGAGGAGGACTTCCAAGATGAGCCTTGAGGACAGGAGCCGGGAATACCGGGAATTTATCGAGGAATATCTGAAAAAGCTTTACAGCCAGGCAAAAAGCCAGGAGCCTCAGAAGCGCCTGTTTGAAGCCATGGAATACAGTCTCCTGGCGGGCGGGAAGCGGCTTCGCCCGATCTTTGCCATGGACTTTTGCCGGATGTGCGGCGGGGACTGGCACAATGCCGCACCCTTTGCCGCTGCTATTGAGATGATCCATACCTACAGCCTGATCCACGACGACCTGCCCTGCATGGACAACGACGACTTCCGTCGGGGCAGACCCACCAACCACAAGGTCTACGGGGAAGGCATGGCGGTTCTTGCGGGAGATGCCCTGCTGACGGACGCCTTCATGGTGGCCTCTGCCGCGAAGCTACCCAGGCCGGAGGATATGGCTGCGGCCATTGCCTTGATGGGCGAGGGCGCCGGATCCTTCGGTATGGTGGGCGGTCAGGTGCTGGACATTATGAGTGAAAGCCGGGAGCTGACAGAGGATGAGGTGCTTGCCATCCAGAGCCGGAAGACGGGACGATTAATCAGCATTGCCTGCTGTCTGGGTGTTCTTGCCGGCGGCGGCACGGAGCAGCAGTTTGAAGCGGCCGCTCAGTTCGCGGCGGGGCTTGGTCTGGCCTTTCAGATTCGGGATGACGTGCTGGATGTGATCGGCACCCAGGAGGAAATGGGCAAGCAGGTGGGGCATGACGCCGGAAAGAATACCTTTGTCAGTCTATATGGTCTTCCCAAATGCGAGGAGCTGATCCGCAAATATACGGACTACGCTCTGGACGCCCTGAGCGCCTTTGGGGACAGCGCTTACATGGCTGCTTTGGCGGAGAGCCTGACCAGCCGCAGGGTGTAGGCGGGAATGACGGAAAAACGATTGCTTTCTCAAAAATCGAAGCTTGCGGAGATGCGCGGGGCTTTGATGCCGGGCTGTTCTGTTCCGGCTTGCTGCCGCATAGGTAACACATTGGGGTGAAGCGTCCTGCGCTTCAGATTCCCGTTTGTCTATTCCGAAACCAAATAATCAAAGGGGCTGTCTCACTAACGCGGTGAGGCAGCCCCACGCGCCCTATGAGATCATCAAGGAACGCAGCGCGGCGGAATATTTTTCCGTTGGTATGGAACGGACCATACAGCTGTACAAAAGTGATTACCATGACAACGGCTATGCAGTGCGTGGAGGCTGGCCCTTTTGGTCAACTACTCTATGCAAAACTGCATGGGGACACACTGTCATGAATCGGAACTTATGTGGCCGGATGGCTGACGAAGCCTGGCTGCTTCCCTGATTGACAGAGTAAGCGGAGGACTCGTATGGGGAAACTTTTGGCAGGCAGCGCAATCAGAAACATTAGTCCCTCCCCGGAATTGATTGAGCGGATCGATTCTGATGACCACTATGGCTACACAGGTGTTGCGGATGACCTTTTTGCAGAGTGACTGTACTCAGCAACGGTAAAGAGCATTTTGTAATCATTGGGTCAGATCCCAGCAGGTTTCATGTTTACCGATTGGCAGTTCTGGATGGAATTGCCTTTGCGGGTGTGAACGGGATCCCCTTTTCAGAAACCTACGAGAAAATGGCAGATGCCTAAAAAACTGAAGCCTGTGGACCGCCGCTGCGGCAGCGAACTTACGCGAGGCTTTTTCAACAAACTAAGAGCTAACTGACTTAACGAAATCAGTTAGCTCTTTCTTGATGAATAATGAAGTTTTGTTGCCATTTCGTTGCCACGAAAGGCGGTAATCTGAAAAAGTCCAGTGTTTATAGGGCTTTTCTGTCCTCTGAAATTATTCCCACTCGTTCTTGAAACGCATATCTTAAACAATTTGGTTTAGATGATATTTGCTCCGGTTCTTCTGATTGTTTTGATTATCCATATTATCATAGCTATACGATGGATGCTTATCAAAATCTTATCAGCGGTGATAAGGCACTAACGGCATGTAAGATAATCGTTGCAGTTGGTTCGTCTGTATTATAGCATAGAGCGACGCGTTTTTCCAGGTTTTTTATCCAGCTTATTTAATGCTTCCATTAAGTTTTAGGATATCACCCAATGCAATGTATGTATGGATGATACATTGCATTGCCTGCTCCCTGGTTACATCGGAATGAACACCAGAACTTTGTAGGTTGTTTATTTGCTCCATCCAATCAACCAAATATATTATCTCGCTGCCGACAAGAGTATTCTTTGTTGCTTTCCCTTGAAGTGTTTCAATAACAGCAGACAATTTGTTGTTGTAATGGTTGCCCAATTCGCTTCAACGGACTG
>DEUP01000013.1:18690-31907 GCA_002362625.1 Clostridiales bacterium UBA3259 | reverse complement strand
CGTTATTCAGTACGCATTATAATATTGAACAATGTATTTTTTGACTTTTCGGGGAGGAACGCCCTATGTTTATCCGGAACTGGAAAAAAGAAATATTCACCATACCCAACCTGCTCAGTTTGTTTCGTCTGATTCTGCTGCCTGTTTACGCCTACATCTACCTCAACGCCACGGACGATTTTCACTATTTTCTGGCCGCTGCCATTATGGCCGTGTCCTGTCTGACGGACATGGTGGACGGTAAAATCGCCCGAAAATTCAACATGGTTTCCACCCTGGGAAAGATTTTGGATCCCCTGGCAGACAAGATTACCCAGTTTACCCTGACCCTTTGTCTGTCTATGAAGCATCCTGTGCTGCGGCCGGTGCTGATTTTGTTCGTGGTAAAGGAGCTGTTCCAGGCCATTGTGGGGGCGATCCATCTTCGCCGAGGCAAGATGCTTTCTGGCGCTCTGATGGCAGGAAAAATCTGCACCACCGTTCTGTTTGTCAGTCTGATTGTACTGGTGCTGTTCCCCCGGATGCCGAATCCGTGGATCACGGCTATCGCCGCCGTTGATACGGCTTTCCTGGTTATTTCCTTTGTCAGCTATATTTTCGCTTACTTTGGAAAAAACGCCATGGTTCAGGATCTGAACTCGGAGACATAACAAGAATGGGAAACAAAGGCACCGCCGGCTAAAAACCGACGGCGCTGCTGTTTCCCTCAAATACGCAGCGGCTCAAGAAGGTTGAGCCGCTGCCCTTTTCTTATGTCCTCTTTTTCGAAGCAGCGTGTCACAGGGCGGCCGTTGGCGTATCCGCGAATATTTCCACGGCATCGGCGTTCCTCATTGCTTCACCTTGTAGCCTTATTATACCAAATTCCCAGGGCATTTGGTGAAGAAACTTTGAACAAACTGCTAATAAAATTGTGTCAGATCTTCTCGGTTTTTATAGAATATGACAAGACACTCAGAAGGCCTGTCCCAGTGAACAGGCCTTCTTTCCGTTAATAGGGATAGGCGTTGCTGAACAGCAGCAGCAGGGGCAGCGCCAGGGTGAATACGCTGATGGCCCAGGAGTAAATCGCTTTCCTCGAGCAGAACATCAGCAGCAGGCAGGCCAGGGTCAGTCCAAGGGGACCGGCCACCGCGAACTGACGGCTTACCGTCTGGGCAAATTCCCCGGACACCTGGAGATTGATACCCACCTGCTCCGGCAGATGCGCCATATTATAAGACGCCAGCTTCAGAGCATAATAAACAACGGGCGATGCCAGAACCGGCTTGCGCAGCCGGTACAGCCAGACCACAATGGTGTTGATGACAGAATTAACCTTACTCAGCGCCGTTTTCACCTGAGCCGTACCGCCGGGTTTTTGGGGCGCGGATACAGCACCGGGCTGAACCTCCGCTGTACTACCGGATTTTTTCATCATATACCTCCGGACAATCATTTTTCTACTGATGGATGTATTATATCATATTTTCCATCCGGACGCAAGGGCTTCTGACCCCTGCAGAAAATTTTCAAAATTTCTTAATTGTCCGTTTTCACGGACACATGTTTTTGTATACTGATGGCAGAAAGAAAAAACAAGGAGGTCTTCCCAATGAAACAGATGAACCAAAAAGCCACCCGCGGCAGGCTTACCCTATACGTCGCCAACCAGCCCAAATACCCCGGGGCGGCGGATCGCCGCTATTTCCTCGAAAAAGCCATCAATATTCTCACAGCCATCGTTTCCTCCATGGGGCTGGTCACAGCGATGCTGTTTCTGCTGACCCTAAGCTAGCTCCGGAAACTCCCTGTCCAGGTCATCCTCCCGCAGGATCCGGCAGGAGAGAATCTTTCCCTTTTGAATCTCCATAAGACCGGCGCTGCCTCCGTAATAGCCGCAGCTTCCCGGATTCAGGACCCACAGACCATCCTCTTCCTGATGGCAGTCCGCCACATGGGTGTGACCGTAGAGGGCAGCTGCCCCATGACATTTCCGGGCGTCCCGAAGAAGCGCCGCCAAGTACATTTTCACCTTGTGCCGGTGGCCGTGGGTTAGATAAAGGGTCACGCCATCAAAGCTTTCCACCAATATCTCCGGCTGCCCCGGCTGGCAGCGGTAGAGGTCACAGTTTCCCGGCACCTGGTAAAAAGGAATGCCGGGAAATTCCTCTTTCATGGCCTCACCATCTTCAAAGTAATCTCCAAGATGGATCACACCGTCCGGCTGGATACGCCCAATGCAGCGCCGCATAAAGCTGAGCATGGAATGAGAATCAGAAAGTACAAGCAGTTTCACTGTGTTCACCTCTTCAGTTTGTCCCGTTTCGACATTTTTAAACATCATATCCCATTCTAATAAGAAAATCAATCCCCTTCTTCCTCGCCCTCGTCCACCACTACCTGGTGGAAAAACTTTCGTTTCTCAGATGGCGTACAGCCGTACAGCTCCCGGAAATACTGTCCCAGCATTTTGGGATCCCGAAAGCCGTGACGCTCGGCAATCTCCCAAATGGGATCCTCCGAGGTTTCCAGCTCCCAGCACACCGCCGTAGTGCGCACCTGATAGACATAATGGAGATAACTGACGCCCATATTCTTTTTAAACAGACGGCAAAAATATTCCTTGTTTAAGCCCATGGCCTCCGCCGCCTTTTCCAGGGGCAGCTCCTCGGCGTGATGCAGCTGGACATAGTCCAGAATCGGCTCCAGGCGGGTCATGTCACTGCGGCGCAGGGTGGTCTCCTCCATAGCCAGGGGCTGGGAGAAATATTTCACCAGAATCGCCGTCAGGGCATAGAGCCGGGCCTGCCGCTCCAGCTTATAGGCGGTCTGCTCCTCCGCGGTTTGGCGGAGAATCTCCCGAAGATGGATCTTCAGCTGCTCATAGGCCGCGGCCTTTGCCTGATCCTCCGGATCGAAGGCAAAAGAAAAATGAAGCTGGTCAAAATTGGGGACAAATTTCCGCATGATGCTTGGCTGGATATGGACGCTCAGATAGGAGGCTTTCCGGCTGCACCGGGTCTCATGAACCTCATGGGGATTGATGATGGCAATGCCTCCGGGCTTTGCGTGAATGGTCATATTTTCAAACTTGCAGGTTATCTTTCCGCTGACAAACAAAAACAGCTCCACCGCCTTGTGCCAGTGGGGCGGCGTATATGTGCTCAGGTTCTGCTTGTAGTCTACACCGAAGCCAGTATCGTCCATGCTGTCCAGTGAAATTTGTTGGTAATTATGCACAATATCCGCTCTTTTCCAAAGTTTTCGGGTTCACATCCCGTTCATAATGTCAATATCTTCTAGATGGAGGTCAATTATACCACTTTTTTCCTCTCTGTCAAGGTGCTATAATGCGGGCACTTGAAAGGAAGAAATGCCCGTGTCTCCTTGCAAGCTATGAAAGTCGGGTATTCACCGGCGGTGGTTCCGCCCCGTATCATGAAGGAGGTATTGCAATGAAGAAGAAGTCTTTTTCCATTGGTCAGCTTCTTGACGATGCAATGGATATGTACTGTGAAAGCTATCTTCGGTCTCACAACTTCTGAGCCCGATCAGCAGCACACGCGATAAAGGAGGTCCTGACAATGTGCCAAGCGGCCGTACGTTTTCTTCCCTGTGCCAGAGGTCTGTCTACCGTCCGGCATACTTTGAAAGGCTGCTCTGATTATGAAGCCATATCTTAGATAATCCGCGCTTCATCACCCACGCCATCACAATTGGCGGTGGTATTAAATAGATCCCCGGCGGATTTCCGCCCATGAATAAGGAGGTATTGCCATGAAAAAGTCGTTTTCACTTGCCAAGTTTTTTCTCGATGCAGTAAAGAATTATGGTGAGCTCATGGATCAGGCCAACAGATATTAATGGACTGTATGACCACATAAAACACCTGCCGCCTGCTGAAACCAGCGGGCGGCATTTTTTTCGGTACATTTTCCTGCAACGCCGCATAAGCTATGACAAGAGAACCTTTTCAAGGAGGTCATCCCATGGAGAATATGCCAAACATGTCCGATCTTATGAAGCTGGCCCAGTCCCCGGCGGGACAGCAGCTTCTTGCTCTGCTTCAAAGCACCGATGACGGGTCCCTGGAAAACGCCGTCAACCAGGCTACCGCCGGGAATATGGAAAGCGCCAAGAACACCCTGTCCGCCCTCCTGTCTTCCCCTCAGGCACAGGCGCTGCTGAAGCAGATGGAGGGATCTCTATGAGTGAAATGGAGGATAAACTGGGGACAATTTTAAATAACCCCCAGATGATGCAGCAGATCATGTCCATGGCCCAGGCCATGAGCGCGAGCAATGCCCCTCCTTCCCCGCCGCCGCCCCAGGAAGCCTCGCCCGCGCTGCCTATGGATCCCAGAATGCTTCAGTCCCTGGCAGGGATGGCCCAGAAAAGCGGCGTTGACCGCAACCAGCAAAACCTGCTGAAGGCCCTGCGTCCATACCTGAGCCAAAACCGGATCAACAAGCTGGAACGGGCCATGCGGGCCGCAAAAATGGCAGGACTTGCCTCCGGTTTTCTAAACTCCGGCGCGCTTCAAATGCTTACGGGGAGGTGAAACCATGTATAACCGATATATCCCCCAGCCTGACGGCTCCTATCAGCGCAATCGGATTCCGGAGCCGGAGCAGAAGTCCCCGGGACGTCCCGCAACCCCCCAGAATATCTGTCCTCCGGAGCCCGCGCCTCCGGAGCCAAGCTGCCCGCCGCCCCCGGTAAATCGGCCCGGAGGACAATCCCGGGGAAATCCCGGCCGGCAGCCTCGGCGGCCCTGTCCGCCGCCGAAGCAGCCTCCCTGTCAGTCTCCTCCGCCCCGGCAGAATACCGGTGTCTTTCAATTCTTCCGGCAGCTTCTCCCCGGGGATTTTGACACGGAGGATCTGCTCATTGTGCTGCTTCTGCTGCTCATGTCCGGAGACTGCAAGGAGGATCGGAATACCGCCCTGCTGACCCTGGCGCTGTATCTGTTCCTGTAATTTTTTCTTGCTTTTTGTCCCAATGACCCATATAATGGTGACATCTTTTTTCAGGAGGTGCACCATGGCGGTTAAGACGAAACGCCGCGTTCTTCTTTGGATCATTGGGGCGGCAGTGGTTTTTACCGCGCTGGCGGCTCATTACCTGCTCTCCCCCTGGGGCTTTTACTGGCGGGTGGATACAGCCGAGGCAGCCCTCAGAATGTCCTTGGTGGATCATGCGGAGGCGTATTTGGGAGTAAAGGAAGCCGACGGAAGCTACCGGGTAATCCTTGACCGATATAATGCCCAGCCGTCCCTTCCCATGGACTATGCCCTTACCGAGACTGACAGCTGGTGCGCCGCCTTTGTCAGCGTGGCCGCTCTGGATGCCGGGCTCACGGACATCATTCCCATAGAATGCGGCTGTGAAAGGCAGATCGGCCTGCTTCAGGAAATGGACAGCTGGGAGGAAAAAGACAGCGCCATTCCCCTGCCCGGAGATCTCATCTACTACGATTGGGATAACCGGCGTCCGGGAGACTGCACCGGCTGGTCAGACCACGTGGGTATCGTGGTGGGCACGAAGTGGCCCTTTATCAAGGTGATCGAGGGAAACCGAAATGACCAGGTCTGTTACCGCTATATTCTTCTCAATCACATTTCCATCCGCGGCTTCGGGATGCCGGATTACACCTCCCGGGCAGCGCGTTAGAAAGCCGCAAAAAGACCGACCCGAATTGCAGGGTTGGTCTTTTTATGTCCTTTCACGGACGGTCAGGCCATCAGATGCTTCCATCCGAAATTTCTCAATAAAGCGGCCTGCCCCGGCAGTTATAATACCGGAGCAGGCCTGATTGGGGGGGTGAAGGCAAATTTTAAGGCGATCAAAGAGGATCCCGGTTAAGCAAGGGTCAAGTCTCCCTCTTTGATCCAGCCAATTTTCCGCAGAATCTCGCAGAACACCCAGGACAGGACCGCCGGAAGCACGAAGGAGATCAGAAGCAATCCCAGCCAGTCAAAGGTGGAGGGCACAATCGCAGCTGCGCCCTGAGCTGTGGCCGCCTCCACAGGATTCAGCCAGCCAGTCCAAACACCGATCTGGCCGCAGAAGCCGCAGGTGCCCATGCCGGAATTGATGGGCGCGCCGTTCATTTCCAGCTTGAAGACACAGGTGGCAATGGGTCCGGTAATGGCAGAAGCCAGCGTTGGCGGAATCCAGATCCGGGGATTTTTCACGATGTTGGGCATTTGGAGCATGGAGGTGCCAATGCCCTGGCTGACCAGGCCGCCCCAGCGATTTTCCTTGAAGCTCATGACCGCAAAGCCAACCATCTGGGCACAGCATCCGGCTACCGCCGCGCCCCCTGCCAGGCCGGTCAGACCAAGCACGGAGCAGATGGCCGCGGAGGAAATGGGCAGGGTCAGCGCAGCGCCCACCAGGACGGAAACCAGAATACCCATGAGCAAAGGCTGAAGCTTGGTAGTCTCCATAATCAGTCTGCCAAAGGCGCCTGCCGCCGCGCCGATGGGTGGCGCAATCAGGGCAGACAGACCCACGCCCACCAGAATGGTGACCATAGGAGTGACCAGGATATCCACCTTTGTCTCCTTGCTGACGGCCTTGCCGCACTCGGCAGCCAAAATCGCCACAAAGAACACAGCAAGAGGGCCGCCCGCGCCGCCCAGGGCGTTGGCGGAAAATCCGGCGGTAATCAGGGAAAACAGCACCAGAGGCGGCGCCTGCAGAGCATAGCCGATGGCAACGGCCATAGCAGGGCCGCTCATAGCCATAGCCATGCCACCTACGGTGTAGGAAGTGGCATGTTCGCCGCTTCCCACCGTAGCCACGACCCGGGTCAGAAGGTCAATGTGGAGCTGAGTGCCGATGGTATTAATAATGGTACCGATGAGCAGGGAGCAGAACAACCCCTGCGCCATGGCGCCAAGGGCGTCAATTCCGTAGCGTTTGGCAGAGAATACAATATTCTTTCGCTGGAGAAAGGCTTTCGCTTGATTCATAAGACCACCTGCTTTGCATGTATCAATCAAAGGATAAAAAACCGTGGTATATAAGTGTCAAGACACCTGTATACCACGGTATAATACTCCTTTTTTCTATGGTTGTCAATCCCTGGCGAAGGAAAAGTTACCCTTCTAGCAGTACCCCCAGACGGCGCAGCACCGCTTCCACCCGTAAAAATGCCTCTTCATCGGGACAGGAAAGGGTGTGCAGATGAATCCCCCCTGTCAGATCCGACAAGGGCCGGGCTTCGGAACGGGCACAGCGTTCCAGAAACTGCCCCACGTCATACCGGCTGGCAAGCTGCAGCGGACCGGTCAGCTGGCCGTAAATAGGGTGATCCACGATCACATCCACCACTGTACAGCCCTGATCCACAATGGCGTTCAGCTCCGCCTCCATCCGCTCCCCGGTATGCTGGCAGGCGATTTGGCGAAGAATGCCCTTCCCTGCCCGCACCATGGTGTAACCCTGAGGCGTGGCGGATATCTCCGCGCCGCCGGCCCGGAGCAGCGCGATGTCACCCACGATGATCTGACGGCTCACGGAAAAACCAGCAGCCAGGGTTCCGGCGCTGACAGGCTGCCGGGTGTTCTGAAGAATATCCAAAATAGCCTGACGGCGTGCTTCTGCGTGCATGGCTAAGCCTCCTCTTTTTCCGGAGGTCGGTTCCTCCGGCGCTATGACAGAAGTATACCACCTTCGCCGCCGGTTGTAAAGGGATTGCTTTCCCCTGCTGAATTTGAGTTTCCGCAAAATATGCGGTATTTTTACAAAAAATTGATGCGTTTACGGGAAAAATGTGATATTCTGTAAATAGGAGCAAAAAACCGAACCATAATAAAGGGGGACATAACCATGGATGAAAGCAAAGAAATCCAGCAGGCAAAAGAGGAGAAAGCCGCCCAGAACCCCGAAGGGGCGCAGCCGGACGCAGAAACAGTCAGCACTGCCGGAGAAACCAAGATGCTTCTCGATTTTGCCGCGGAGCAGAAAGCCCACAATCGAAAAATGCAGCGCCTGATGACAATTACCGCCGGATGTATGATCGGTATTCTTGCGGTGGTTGTCCTTGCAGCGGCGTTGATCCTGCCCCGGGCGCTGGGCATTCTGTCCGACGTCCAGGAGATCACCACCCAGGTACAGGAGATGGCCGATCAGGCAGAGACGGTTCTTACGGATGCCCAGGAGATCGTATCCCAGGTCAAGGAGGGCAATCCCAGACAGCTGATGGACAGCTTAAACAGTCTGGCCCGGGAGAGCGAGACTGCCATGCTGGAATGTGTGGAGCAGGTCACACGGGCGGTGGACATTTTGGACAAGATGGACATTGATTCTCTGAACACCGCCGTTGACAATCTGGGCCAGGCCATCGCCCCACTGGCGAAGCTGTTCGGCGGAAGATAATACCCACCGCGAAATATAACAGGCGGTACAGGCCCGGTGATGGGTCTGTACCGCCTGTTTCTTTATGCCTCCGGATTCATGTACCGGCAGAAGGGGCTTAAGGGGCAGCTTCCGCATTGGGGATTCCGGGCGGTGCAGCAGTCCCGGCCAAATAAGACAATGCGGTGACAGAAATCCGAGCTTTCCTCGGGCGGGAGAATGGCCCGCAGCTGGGTTTCCACCTTCTCCGGATCCTTGCTTCCGTCGGTGAGTCCCAGGCGGCCGCAGATGCGGATACAATGGGTATCGCAGACCACGCTGCCGGGTACGTTATATAAATCTCCCAGCAGCAGATTGGCAGTTTTCCTGCCAACGCCCGGAATCCTCAGCAGCTGCTCCATGGTGCCGGGAACCTTTCCGCCGTATTCGTTCAGCAGCATCTGGCAGCCCAGCACAATATCTCTGGCCTTGTGCTTATAAAACCCGCAGGAATGCACCAACTCCTCCACCCGGCTCACATCCGCCCCGGCCATAGCCTCCAGGGTGGGATATTCCGCAAACAGCGCCGGGGTTACCAGGTTCACCCGGGCATCGGTGCACTGGGCGGACAGGCGGACGGCAATCATCAGCTCATAGTCCTTCTCGTAATGCAGGGCACAGGGGGCGCTGCCGTAGCGGTCCTTTAAAATGCGGATGATTTCATGTAAATTCTCTTTCATAATACTCTGTACCTTCGTATTTCTTTTTTTCAATATACCACGAAGGGGATGAAAACGCAACGAAAATGTTTAAACGCTGTTCTCCAGGATCTGGGCGGTCAGGGCGGACACCTCATAGGCGGTGCGCTCCTCGCTTCCCGTCTCCGTAACCTTGGTGTACTTCCGGCTTTGCAGACGGCCGCAGATGCGGATCCGATCCCGGGTATGGCATTGGGCCGCTTCCAGGGCGGTTCGTCCCCACAAAATGCAGGGCAGATAGTCCGCCCGCTGAAAGGCCCTGGGCACCGCCAGCATCACGTCGCAGATCTCCCGGCCCAACGGTGTCCGGCGATAGGTCGGCTCTCTGCACACCGGACCTTCCAGAATCACATCATTCACCGGCTCCCCATCCTCACAGCGGATGGATGCCGCGAATACAAAAATCAACAGATGCCGCCGGCCGTCACTGCGGACATTGTGGGAGCGGATCTGTCCCGACACGGTGAGCATCCCGCCGCCCGACAGCTCCGCCTCATTCAAAAGCCCCTCTTCCGCAATGACGGGCAGGGTATCCACGAAGCCGGAAAGCCGGGGCACGTCCAGCAGAAAGCGAAAGAAACGGCGATCGTGATTTTCGTGGGAGAATTGGGGCAGGGATGCCAGGGTGCCCCGCAGAACGATCTGATTGATAGCATGTTCCAATAGTACCACCTCAAAGCAACAGATGTATGGAACATCCTATGCGCTTTCGGCGGAAACAGAACCACTTAATCTTCGTCCTTTGCCCAGTGCATGGTATTCTTTACCGCTTTCTTCCAGCCCCGGATTTTTCCTTCCCGGATTTCCCGGGAAAGGCCTGGGGTAAACTCCCGGTCAACTGCCCAGTTTTTCCGGATATCCTCCGTACCCGCCCAATAGCCTGCCGCCAGACCCGCCAGATAGGCCGCGCCCATGGCAGTGGTCTCTACGCATTTGGGACGCAGCACCGGGGCCGCACTGATATCCGCCTGGGTCTGCACCAAATAGTTATTCGCGGACGCGCCGCCGTCCACCTTCAGGGCGGACAATCGGATACCGGAATCCATTTCCATGGCAGCCAGCACGTCATTGGTCTGATAGGCGATGGAATCCAGGGTGGCCCGGATGATGTGATACTTGTTCACGCCCCGGGTCAGGCCCACCACCGCGCCCCGGGCATAGGCGTCCCAATAGGGCGCTCCCAGTCCCGTAAAGGCGGGAACCACATAGCAGCCGTTGGTATCTTTCACCTTCTGGGCCATATACTCGGAATCTCCCGCGGACTCAATAAACCGCAGCTCGTCCCGCAGCCACTGAATGGCCGCTCCCGCCACGAAAATGGAGCCCTCCAGAGCATAGGTGACCTTTCCTCCCAGGCCCCAGGCAATGGTGGTCACCAGACCGTTTTGGGAAAAAATGGGCTTCCCGCCTGTATTCATCAGCAAAAACGCGCCGGTGCCGTAGGTGACCTTGGAATCTCCCGGTTCAAAACAAGCCTGGCCAAACAGCGCTGCCTGCTGATCACCGGCTGCCCCGGAAATGGGAATGGGCGCGCCAAAGAACCTGGCGTCGGTATAACCGTAGACACAGCTGGAGGGCATGGGCTTTGGCAGCATGGAAGCGGGAATGTCCATCCTTCTTAAAATGTCCTCGTCCCAGGTAAGGGTGTTGATGTTAAAGAGCATCGTGCGGGAGGCGTTGGAGTAGTCCGTCACATGTACCCGTCCGCCGGTGAGCTTCCAGATGAGCCAGGTTTCCACCGTGCCAAACAGCAGCTCTCCCCTTTCCGCCTGCTCCCGAGCGCCGGGTACATTCTGGAGAATCCAGCGGATCTTGGTGCCGGAGAAATAGGGGTCGATGACCAGGCCGGTTTTATGCCGGATGGTATCCACCAGTCCCTCTTTGGTCAGCTGATCGCAGTAAGGCGCCGTCCGGCGGCACTGCCAGACAATGGCGTTATACACAGGGCGGCCTGTGAGCCGGTTCCACACAATGGTGGTTTCCCGCTGGTTGGTAATGCCGATGGCGGCAATGTCACCGGCGGCAGCGCCGATGTTCATTAGGGCCTGTCTCGCCACTTCCAGCTGAGTGGCAAAGATTTCGTCTGCGTCATGCTCCACCCATCCGGGCTGGGGAAAGATCTGAGTAAACTCCTTCTGGGCCACGCTGCAAACCTCGCCGCTTTCATCAAACAAAATACAGCGATTGGAGGTGGTTCCGGAATCCAGGGCCATAATGTATTTGGACATGGCAATGCTCCTTTTTGGTTATTCGTAAGAAAATTATATCATATTTCACAAAAAAGGCAATAGTATCCGGGAATAATCTCAATACCTTGACAGTATAGTGAAGGTGTGATATGATTTTTATACATTCAAACAGAACCGAAGGGAGAAAACCGAATGAAGAAGAAATTTATCAGCGCTTTCCTTGTGCTCACGATGCTCCTGTCCCTGACAGGCTGCGGCAGCGATCAAAAGGCCCTTGTCGGCCGGTGGGAAGCGGACATTGACTGTACCCAGGCTTTGGAAGCGGAAGTCGGCGCTGCCCTGGAGGAGGAAATGCTTCCCTATTTTCACCTCTCCTCCTTCACTATGAAACTGGTTCTCACCTTCCGTGAGGACGGAACCTATTCCATGGCTGTGGATGAAGAGCGCATGCAGGATACCGCGGCAGTCTTCCGAAAGGATCTTTCGGATACCATGGAGGCCTATATGAAGGATGTGGTTGCCGCCGAGGGAATCGAATGGGAGGCATTTTTGAATATGCTGGGCGGCACCATGGAGGAGCTGATGAACGAGATCCTTCCGGACAGCGACATGAATGAAATGGTTCAGGATGTCGTGGAGGGTGTCTACCGATCCGGCAGGTACCTTGCCAAAGGCGGAAAGCTTTATATGACCGGCAGCGCCTCAGACAGCATTGAGGACAGCATGTACGACGAATACGTGTTAAAGGACGACACCCTGACCCTGGTGACCTCCACCGAAGAAATGGAAGCCTTTGAGGCCTCTCTGTACCCCATGACCTTCCGAAAAGCCGGATAAGCGCAGTGCTGCCGCGGCCAAACAGCCGCGGCAGTCTTTTTACTGGATATGGGTATGGTTATTGATGTGATCCTCACAGTAGCAGTAATAACCCTTGCACTTGGAGCAGTACCGGAATTCCAGCTCCGGATTGGTCACATCCGTTCTCCCGCAGACCGTGCACCGGTGGTTATAGGGAGCCTTTGCGGAAGCGTGGGAAGCTTCATAGGAACCGGCGTCAAAATGAATCACCTTCGCCTTTTGTCCCCCAGGCTTTTTATGAAACAGGCGGCGGGCGTTGGCGCGCCAGGATACGGGCAGCACGTTCAGCACATCCTTGCCGAAGAACAGGAAGTAGTTGGCAAGAGAAATGACGGGGAACAGATTGTAGGGAAAGGGATCGGTAAACAGTCCCAGCAGGATCAGCACCAGGTCAAACAGGGCGAAGATCCACGCCCGGATGGGAATAATGAAGAACAGCAGGAAATGGGCGTCCGGGTACAAGGTGGCATAGGACAGAAACAGGCTCATATTCAAATAGTATACGCTGGCCTGTCCGCCGAAAATCAGGCAGTAAACGTCCATCATCACCACGCCGGTAAGATAAAACAGGTTGAAACGCAGGGTTCCCCAGATATTCTCCATAGCTCGTCCCAGGGAGTAGTAGCATAGCAGTGCGATGGCAGTTAAGAGAATGGAGCTGTTATAATAGGTCAGCGGGTAGGTAAACAGCCGCCAAATCTGTCCTTGCAGAATCAGCCGCCGATCAAAGACCAGAAGGCTGTAGAGGAACAGATTGCCGGAAATCTGGCTCATCAGATACACGACTGCCGTACCCAGGGAAATATACAGCATCAGGTTGGGGATACCCTTACTCCGGTTTTTATAGCAGAAAAGCTCAAATTTTCTACGCAGGTCTTTCAAATCCTTCATCTCCCATAAAACGTATCGATCATTTGCTTTATACATTCTACCAGCAAAACATCAAAAAGTCTATAGCAGAATTGTTAACATTTATCCTTTTGAAAAATGAAAAAAGTGTTGACTTTTCCCGGAAATACGGTATAATACAGTAAAAATTGCATATAAGCCTTATCAAGAGCGGTGGAGGGAACGGCCCGATGAA
>DEUP01000013.1:2915-18362 GCA_002362625.1 Clostridiales bacterium UBA3259 | reverse complement strand
TAAATCCGGCGGCAAACGAAAGATAAGGATTCGATATTCACGCACATCGAGTCCTTCGGTGTGCAGTTTTTTTATTTCTTAAATTTGTAGAAAGAAAGGAAAAAACAATGGAAAAAAGATTATTTACCTCCGAATGTGTTACCAACGGCCATCCTGACAAAGTGGCGGACTCCATTTCTGACGCCATCCTGGACGCCTGCCTTGCCCAGGATCCCACGTCCCGTGTCGCCTGCGAGACCATGGTTACCACCAACTTCTGTCTGATCTGCGGTGAGATTACCACCAAGGCAGTGGTTGACTACAAGGAAGTTGCCCAGGAGGCCATCCGAAAAATCGGCTATATCTATCCCGAAGACGGCTTCGACGCCGATACGGTGGAGATTCAGTGCCGGATCCATACCCAGTCCGCTGACATTGCCCTGGGCACCAACGACGAGGTTGGCGGTGCGGGAGATCAGGGCATGATGTTCGGCGGTGCCTGCACCCAGACCCCGGAGCTGATGCCCCTGCCCGCGGCTCTTTCCCGGGCGCTGTGCAACCGGCTGACCGAATGTGTTCACGGAAATGATCTTCTCCGTCCCGACGGCAAGACCCAGGTCACCGTGGAATTTGACGAAAGCGGTAAGGTGCTGGGCATTGACACCGTGGTGGTTTCCATTATGCACAGCGCGAACTTTGCCATGGAGGAGCTGCGGTGGTACATCCGGGAGAACGTCATTGCCCCGGTTTTAAAGCAGTACGGCTTTCACATCGAAAACGTTCCTCATATCCACATCAACCCCACCGGCAATTTCGTCATTGGCGGCCCCAACGGGGACACCGGACTTACCGGACGGAAGATCATTGTGGACACCTACGGCGGATATTTCTCCCACGGCGGCGGCGCCTTTTCCGGCAAGGACCCCACCAAGGTTGACCGGAGCGCCGCTTACATGGCCCGGTATATGGCAAAGAACCTGGTAGCGGCGGGCCTTGCCACCCAGGTGCAGGTGCAGCTTGCCTACGCCATCGGCGTTGCCCAGCCCGTTTCTCTCCGGGTGGACAGCTATGGCACCGGCGTTGTTTCCGATGAAGCCCTCACCGCCCTTCTTCGAAAGACCTGTGACCTGACCCCTGCCGGGATTATCCGCAAGCTCAATCTTCGCCGTCCCATCTATGCCCCCACCGCCGCCCAGGGCCACTTCGGCGTGGCGGACCGGCCCTGGGAGCAGACCGACCTGGCGGAAGAGCTGAAAGCACTGCTAATGGAATAAGCCATTCCGGGCAGCGAATATTCGCCGCCCGGAATTTGTTTACCGCACAGATCGATAGATAAACACATCTTTCCCCTGAAGAACGCTGTCGCTGTCATATTCGCCGCAGACAACCAGAGATACCTGCTCAACGATATTCTCTATCCCTGCCGGTTCATAGGTGACTGCCCCAGTCTGGACATTCACATTAGCAATTTGAAAGGTACACCCTTCCCCATACCCAATGGTAACCAGCTCCGTTTCATAGCCCGGTGCGGCTTCATAGGCCACATTCTCTTCGTACTGTGTAGGCGTGATTCTACATCCGCTGTCGGAAAAATCCACAACGGTTCCGCTGATTGTGCCGATTTTCATCAGTTCCTCGGCACTGGCTGGATTTTTGGTTTCCGGGACGGTGGCTTGGAATGCCTTGGTTTGCACTGGAACGGTAGAAACCGCTTGAATGGTTTCCTTCGGAGCAAGATCTGTACACCCGGAACAGGCCAGCACGAACAGCATTGCCAGCAGCAGAAACCTTCTCTTATGCTTCATAGGTAAGCACCTCCTTTTCTCCCCCATTATAACGTGCTCACTCTCTAAATGGCCTCTAAGCACTGATTTTTCACTGAACCTTTTATATTTTCTTGCAAAGCGGGAAAAATGCGGTATAATGAAAAGAAAAACACCGGAGGAACTTCCATGCTGGATTACATTCGGATCGCCTGTGCCGTGCCTGCCGTTCAGGTGGGTGACATAGAGAAAAATACAAAGGATATCTGCGCCTATATTGCAAAGGCTGACGCGCAGAAGGCGGATATCGTTCTATTCCCTGAGCTTTCCCTCACCGGCTATACCTGTCAGGATCTGTTCTTTCAGGACAGCTTAAACGATGCCGTGGTTAAGGGTCTGGAGAAAATCTCCCTCTGCACCAAGGCTTATCCTGGTATCACCGCCGTGGTTGGTCTGCCAGTCCGGGCAGAAGGCCAGATGTTCAACTGCGCCGCTGTTGTTTCCCGGGGAATGGTTCATGAGCTGGTTCCCAAGACCTATATTCCCAACTACAATGAATTCTACGAAAAGCGTTGGTTCTCCTCCGCTGTGGATTTAAGCCAGGAGACGGTCACTCTCAGCCCCTCTCTAAAGGACATCCCCATTCTCAAAAAGGGTCTGTTCCAAATTGGGGATGGAACCCTGGTGGGAATTGAGGTTTGCGAGGATCTGTGGACGCCCATTGCCCCCTCCGCTTTATTGGCCCTCAACGGCGCGGAAGTAATCCTGAACCTGTCCGCCTCCAATGAGGTCGTGGGCAAGGCCGCCTACCGCCGGGATATGGTGCGGCACCAGTCCGGAAGCCTGAGCTGTATCTACGCCTACTGCTCCGCCGGTTACACCGAATCCACTCAGGATATGGTCTTCTCCGGTCAGAGCATGGTAGCGGAAAACGGCAGCCTCCTTCGGGAGTCTCAGGATCCCATTGCCACGGACTATATGCTCCTTCAGGACTGCGACCTGGGCCGCATCCGGGCCGAGCGCCGAAAGAACAAAAGCTTCAAGGATACGGCCTTACAGTATAGAGAGCATCCGGCCTCTGTAATCTTCACGGGCGCCCCTGCCCTGCGGTCTGACGGCAGCCTCTACCCCATTTCCAAATATCCCTTCCTCCCCTCCGCCAAACAGGATCGCGCCCAGCGGTGCCGGGAGATCTTCTCCCTTCAGGCGGCGGGACTGAAGCGGCGGCTGTCCGTCATCGGAAACGCCAATCCTGTCATCGGCATTTCCGGCGGCCTGGATTCCACCCTGGCGCTGCTGGTATCCGTGGAAGCCATGCGCCAGATGGGCAGGCCCGCTTCTGACGTTCACGGCATTACCATGCCCTGCTTCGGCACCTCCGACCGCACCTACCGCAATGCCTGGGCGCTGATGGAAAAGCTGGGTATTACCTGCAAGGAGATTCCCATAAAGGACGCCGTCTCCCGGCACTTTGGGGACATCGGCCACGACCCCAGCATCCACAATGGCACCTACGAAAACGCCCAGGCCCGGGAGCGCACCCAGATTCTCATGGACTACGCGGGTATGGTAAACGGCATTGTGGTAGGCACCGGGGATCTCAGCGAGCTTGCCCTGGGCTGGTGCACCTACAACGGCGACCATATGAGCATGTATGGTGTCAACGCCTCCGTGCCGAAAACTCTGGTTCGCTGGATGGTAGACGCCATTTCTGAAATGCCCGCCTATGCTTCCGTCCATGACGTCCTCCAGGACGTTCTGGACACTCCCATAAGCCCGGAGCTGCTGCCCCCGGATCCCCAGGGTAAAATTGCCCAGCACAGTGAGGACCTGGTAGGTCCCTATGCCCTTCATGACTTCTTCCTGTTCTTTTGCCTGCGCTTCGGCTTCACCCCTTCAAAAATCTACGCCCTGGCCTGCCGGGCATTTCAGGGAGAATATGAGGCTGAAACCATCAGGAAGTGGCTCAAGACCTTCTACCGCCGATTCTTCACCCAGCAGTTCAAGCGCAGCTGTATGCCTGACGGCGTAAAGGTCGGCTCCGTGACCCTGAGCCCCAGAGGAGACTTAAGGATGCCCAGTGACGCCAGTGCCCGGGTATGGCTGACGGAAGCGGAGGCTCTTTAACATGAAAAAATCGGAAGGTTTTGAAGCCTTCCGATTTTCCTTTGGGATTATTCCTCAGAGAACTGATCCTTGCCAACGCAGCACAGGGGGCACTCGAAATCCTCGGGTACATCCTCCCACTTGGTGCCGGGAGCAATGCCGCCTTCGGGATAGCCCTCCTCCTCGTCGTAAGTCCAGCCGCAGACCTCGCAGACATATTTCATACGCTTTATTCTCCTTCAATTCGATTTGATTACAGGATACCCAGCCCCAGTGAAAATGAAATTGACTTTTCACAAAAGCTGTCATATACTGTGTACAGCAAACGAATGCTGATGTTCCTATCATAGCACAAAAATGAAATCAGTCAAGGAGAGAACTATGAACATTTCGAAAGATATTTTGTATGTGGGCGTCAATGATCATCAGGTGGATCTGTTTGAGGGACAGTATATTGTGCCCAACGGCATGGCATATAACTCTTACGTCATTCTGGACGAGAAAACTGCCGTTATGGATACCGTAGACCAGCGCTTCGGCGACGAGTGGCTGGAAAATGTGAAGGCCGCTTTCAATGGCCGCACGCCGGACTACCTGGTGGTGCAGCACATGGAGCCTGACCACTCCGCGAACATCGGCCGCTTCCTGGAGACCTATCCTGATGCCACCGTGGTTTCCTCCGCCAAGGCTTTTGTGATGATGAAGCAGTTCTTCGGCACGGATTACGCAGACCGCCGGATGGTTGTGGGCGAAGGCTCCACCCTGTGCCTGGGTAAGCACACCCTGACCTTTGTCACCGCCCCCATGGTGCACTGGCCTGAGGTCATTGTCACCTATGACGCCTGTGACAGGGTGCTTTTCTCCGCCGATGGCTTCGGCAAGTTCGGCGCTCTGGACGCCGAGGAGGATTGGGCCTGCGAGGCCCGGCGGTACTACATCGGCATCGTGGGCAAATACGGCCCTCAGGTACAGGCATTGCTGAAAAAGGCCGCCAAGCTGGATATTGCCGCCATCTGTCCCCTCCATGGCCCTGTGCTGACAGAGAATCTGGGCTACTACCTGAACCTTTATGACATCTGGTCTTCCTATCGGGTGGAGAGTGAGGGCGTGGTTATCGCCTACTGCTCCATCTACGGGCATACCAAGAAAGCTGTAGAACTGCTGGCGGACACCCTCACGAGGAAGGGCTGCCCTAAGGTCACCGTCACCGATCTTGCCAGAGATGATATGGCCGAGGCTGTGGAGGATGCCTTCCGATATGGCAAGCTGGTTTTGGCCTCTCCCACCTATAACGGCGATGTCTTCCCCTTTATGAAGTCCTTTATTCACCATCTCACCGAACGGAATTACCAGAACCGCACGGTGGCCTTTATGGAAAACGGCACCTGGGCGCCTACCGCCGCCAAGGTTATGGCCTCCATGCTGGAAAAGAGCAAGAACCTGACCTATGCGGATACCACCGTCCGGATTCTCTCCGCCCTGAATGCGGAGAGCAAAGCGCAGATCGAAGCACTGGCGGAAGAGCTGGCACAATAAGCTTACTAAGAAGAAGGATATGCGCCCGGTGCATATCCTCTTCTTATGCCCTTTTCCTTCACAAAGGCTATTGCAAAATCAACATTTTGTGATACAATGTCCTCCGGACAATTTTTACCTCTTTGGGTTTTAGGAGACAAATCACATGAGAAGCAACCATGTTATCTTGGCGCATTCTCTGACCAACGGAAGCCTTCCCATCCAGATTCTGCTGTTCAGTCTGCCCCTGATGCTGTCAAACGTATTGCAGGTTTTGTTTAACATGGCGGACATCGCCGTAGTTGGCCGCTTTTCTGGCCCTATTTCCCTGGCCGCCGTTGGCTCCACCGCTTACGCGGTCGCCTTGTTTACCGGCATTCTTATTGGTCTGGGCGGCGGCGTCAATGCCCTGATTGCCCGCTACTATGGTGCAAGGGACTATGAGGAGCTTCACCGTACCGTCCATTCCTCCGCTCTCATCTGCCTGATCTGCGGCGTTAGCATCCTGCTCTTCGGCCTGGGCTGTTCCCGGGGTCTTCTCCGGCTGCTGAACACCAAGGCGGAAATCCTCGATAAGGCCACGCTGTACCTGCGAATTTATTTCTGCGGCATGCCTGCCCTGGCTCTTTATAACTTCGGCAACGCCGTCTACAGCGCCGTCGGCAATACCAGAAAGCCCCTGACCTTCCTGCTGATCTCCGGAATCCTCAACGTGATTCTGAATCTCTTTTTCGTTGTGGTCTGTCATCTGGATGTGGCCGGTGTGGCGCTTGCCAGTATTCTTTCTCAATATCTCTCTGCTGTTTTGATTCTGCTTACCTTGTTCCGGAGCAAAGAGGTCTACAATCTACGGTTGGAAGCGCTGAAAATCCACAAGAAAAATTGTTGGGAGATCCTTGCTCTCGGCATCCCCTCGGGCCTTCAAAACGGTATTTTCTATCTGGCAAACCTGTTCATTCAGTTGGGCGTCAACACCTTCGACACGGTGATGGTTGCGGGCAACTCCGCCGCCGCAAACTCCGACAGCCTGATTTTCGATGTGATGGCCGCCTTCTATACCGCCGCCAGCAGCTTTATCGGTCTGAATTACGGCGCCGGAAATCGGAAGCGGATCCGCCAGAGCTACCTGATCTGCCTTGGCTATTCCTTTGGCATCGGCACTTTTCTGGGCCTTGCGCTGGTGGCCTTCGGCCCGCAGTTTCTTTCCCTCTTCACCACAGACCCCGCCGTCATCGCGGCGGGCATGAAGCGGCTGACCATTATGGGCCCCATATACTGTATTTCCGCCCTGATGGATAACGCCATCGCCGGGTGCCGGGGTCTTGGCAAAAGCATGGTTCCCATGGTCATTGTCTTCTCCGGCTCCTGTGTCTTCCGGGTAGTGTGGGTATTTACGGTGTTCGCTTATTTCCAGACCATCCCTTCCCTGTTCCTGCTCTATCCCTTCTCCTGGGCCATCACCGCATTCTTTGAAAACTGGTATTTTATCCGCTGCTATCGCCGGCTGCGCCTCTGACCTTCGTATTTCATCCTTCTGCTTCCGATCCCTTCTTCCATATCCATAGACCATATCCAAGGGATACAACACACAGGACCAAAGACGTGATGATCTCCTCTGTTTGGGAGCCTTCCGCCCCAAAGATGCTCAAGGAATTGACGATGCTATGGGTAATGATGCACGGGATCAGGCTTTTCCCTTTGTAGAAAATTACCACAAATAAGAATCCAATCGCGGAAGCGTAGCAAATCTGCAAAAGCGTGGGCAAAAGGTCCGCGCCGTTTAACAAATTCACAATGTGCCCCAGGCCGAAGGTAAGGCTGGACACCAGAATCCCGGTTTTTAGATTGTCGGCGCTGATGGCTTTGAACAGGAATCCACGGAAAATCACTTCCTCAAGGAAACCGACGCAAAGCATACTCAGGATGAAAAGAGCCGTTTCCCAAAGGGATCCGTTCCTTGCGACGCCGTTCCATAAATTGGTACTGGCAATCACAGCCAGAGGAAGAAAGTACAAATATTTTTTGACACTTCCCTGGAAGGCACACAGGCCGCATTCCTCCATCAGATCGTGTTTTTTCAAAAAGCCAAGCAGTGTCCCCGCAAAAAGAAGGCTTACAGGCGCCGTGAGGAGCTTTTCCGTGCCCAAGGCTTCCGACAGGCTGTCTGCGGCGGAGAAGACGATCACATAGGCAAGGATCCACACCAGTGAAAAGTTCAGCAAATTTCTCTTATATAAACGAAACACGTTATTCCTGTCCTCCTTTTATTCCGCAAACGACTCCATAAAATATCAACTCCAAATCAGAAGAAACCATTCCTTCGTCATATTTCATTTCATTGTTGGCATACATGCTGGCATACCCATGGACTGTGAGAAACAGAACCCGGAAAATCCGTCTTGCCTGCTCCACACTGACCTCCGCTTCTGCGCTGAGGGCCAGAATCACCGGCTGAATCTCCTCCGCGTCTGCCAATTCAGAAAGGGTTTTGTCCGAAAAAGCGCCAGACTGAAACAGAAAGCGAAACAGGTTTTTCTCCATTGCCCCGAAGCGGATATAATTCAGACCAATTTCCATCATGGGGTTATTGCCCCGGATGTCCATTATCCAGGCGGAATGGTAAGCGTCCGCTTTTAAGTAGGCGGCACGTTTCAGGGCCTCAATTGTGGAAAAATGGTACATGACCGGCTGGGTAGAGCAGCCTAGCTTCTCAGAAACCGATCTCGCGCTGATGGCCTCCCCACCAGCTTCCCGGGCTACCTCTACGGCAGCATCGATAATCATTTCCTTTGTCACCTTCGCTTTGGGCGGCATGGCGTTTCCTCCTTTATTATAATTATCGTTATATAACATATATTATAATATATGAATTTCAGATTGTCAAGCGGGTTTACGCAAAAAGCGGACGAAAAGGAATTCCTTTTCGTCCGCTCTATTTTGTATTTTCGGTATACTTAGCTGAATGGATAATCCGAGAAGGGCTTCATGGGGAGGTCGATTTGTTTGTAGGCATTGATGAACTTCATGGCATCCTCCTCGGAACAGGGCGCATGGCTGAGGTCTGGACCGGAGTCGCCATATACCACCCTGCCCCAGTACAGATCTGCGGGATCCTGGACCACCTTTTCAATCATTTCCATCTTACTGCCGTTCAGCCGGTAATAGGCGTAGTAGGTGCCATCCTCATCATATTCCATGAAAATCCCGTTCTCACAGACGCCGTTGAAGGTGTAGTCATAGGCCGACACCCGCTCCCCGTTTACGATGGTGTACACCTGATAGGCGTGCTTCCGTCTGTCATTTTCCCACAGATACGCGTCGTCTATAATCAGCTCCTTCACGCCGTCTCCATTGAGATCCATCAGTGCGTAGGTGAAATCCTCCGGATCAGAAAACCGGTCCAGGGTTTCCGCAATAAACTGGGCGTAGGGATCCGTCCAGGAGATGGTCTTCACCGGCTGGCCATATCGTTTCATCTGCTGCCACTTCGGCTGGTTCTCCAGAGGAATGTAAGCATCCTGAATGGCTTTGGCTTGCTCCTCCGTGATCTCCACTCTGACCGGCTGATCAGGGCTGGCGGGGGGCTGCTCCGGAATGGAGTACCAGGTATCCCCCCGCTTTTCCACCCCCTCCAGATAGCTTATGCCATCCGCCTTTGCCCGAAGATAGTACCACATCCGTTCTGTAAACACGTCTTTCAATGCCAATACGTTATTCTCACAGACCGTGATCTGAAACACGCCAAGCAAATGGGAGCTTTCAAAGTCGGCATACTGATAGGATTCCCCATCCCGCAGGGAAAGAATGCGGCTGACGCATTGATTTGCGCCAGGGAGCAGCTCCTCCACCCCGTCCCCGTTCAGGTCATACAAGGAGTAGTAGAGCATATCCCGGTGTCGACTGTTCTGCGCCGTGTCCAGGCAGTGCTGGATATATGCCTCATACCCCTGGGTATATGCGTTCTGAGCTTCTTCCTGCCGCCGGGCATCCTCAGCCTCCTTCTGCGCCTTCGCCTCCGCCTGCAGCGCCGCTACCTGTTCCATATCCGCAGTCTGAGGCCGGATGTCCAGGTCAAAGTGCTCCGCAATGTCCTCCAGTACGCTTTTGGACATCTGCACTTTTTCGCCTTCCACCCATTTGAAGCAGGACATTGTAATGGTAATAAAAGCATCTGGTCTGTCCGCGAAGATCCAGGCTTCTTCCTCGTTTCGGGCAAGGAGCAGATGCTTTCCGTCCCTGCGTGTATAGTTCCATTGGGTGCAGTTTTCAAAGTCCTCGATGATGGTATAATGGGGGTCAAAATATGCCTTTTGGGAATAATTGTATCGGATATGGTTATCTGAATACGGCCATGCCTCGTTCTCCATCTGGCACAGAAGGCACAGGTGGAAGTTCCCCTCGGGGTAGAAATAGCTGTCCAGGTATTCCGCCGTGCCCCGAAACACCGGGTCAATGCCCAGCGCCCCAAACAGCACCCCGGATTCGTAGCCATCGCAGTCGATTTCCCGGGACAGAAGCTTTAATTCATATTCTTTCGCAATCTCATCCAGCTTCTCCATCATCTCCCAGTACTCACAGCCGTAGACCTCCCGGTAATTGTCCGGAACCGCCGTTGCCCGGTTCTTCGCCAGGATGTCCGGTTCTTCACTGGGCGCATACTCTCTCACGTATTGATGCCATTCCATCAGGGCTTCCTGATTCGCCCCCTGTAGAGAGATTTCCGTCCGCAAGGGATGGGTAGCTACCGGAATCACATTTCCCTCTGCGTCATAGACAGGGTTTTGCTCCAGTCGGTACTCCCCCACCTTCAAATCCTGCAAGTGCAGCACATACACCGCCGCGCAGCCCACCAGCAGCAGTAACAACGCAATCATCGCCGCCACCAGGACAGCCCGCTTCACAGAGGGTCTTTTCTTCAGCGGCACAACTTCTGTTCTTTGCAGCTTCTCCGCCCCGGCCAGATTTTCCGCGCTGACGGCACCCAGGGCCCGAAACAGTTCCATACCGGTCATCGAAATCCCTCCTTTTCCAGAAAAGCGGTAAGCTTACCGCGGGTCCTGCGGAGCATGGACTTGACCTTACTCACGGAAAATCCCGTCTTATCCCCGATTTCCTCCATGGAGTTTACGTACCAATACCGGCATAAAAAGACTGTGCGCTCCTCCTCCGACAGGGCTTTCAGGAACCGGTTCAGGCTGATAATGACCTCTTTGAGAATCAGCGTATCTTCGATGCTTTTCTCACCGGAGACGCAGTCCCCCAGCTCTCCCAGTGCAAGCTCCAGCTCCCCGCTGCCCCGTTTTTGGGCGCTGCTTGTCCTGAGCCGGTCGATGGATATGTTCCGGGTCAGTCGTCCCAGGAATGTAGAAAGCACCGCAGGCCTCCGGGGCGGCATGGCCCTCCAGGCGGACAGATAGGTGTCGTTGACACTTTCCTCGGAATCCTCCCTGCTGGCAAGAATGCTGTAGGCGATTTTGTAGCAATAGGCGCCGTATTTGCTGTCTGTCTCCACGATCGCCGTTTCGGAGCGCTGGAAGTACAGATCGATAATTTGGCTGTCATCCATTGCGGATCACTCCCTTTCTGTGTACTCACTCTTATACACGAAGAATGGAGGAAAAAGTTGCGCCATGGAGAAAATTTTTCCATAAAAGAAATCCGGCAGGTCTTGCCGGATTTTCTTAATCGCAAAAAAGGCATCCTCCGTGGTAGCAAAGGTACGCTTTGCAGGGGTTTCGAAGAATCTTCTCCAAAGATTTCTCCGCTTCCTCCAGATTTAGGCAGAACTGCGGATTTGCCACCACCAGTTTTCCGTCTTCCACCACCGCCGCGTCTCCCGTTATACAGAACGCCCCATTCCGTGCCCGGATGGAAATGTGTCCCGGCGTATGCCCCGGCGTCTTCAGAATCTCACAGCCGCCGCCCCAGTCGAACACTTCACCGGCTTTCAGAATCCTATCCACTTCAACAGGCTTCAGACCTCTGTACCGCTGGCAGAACTGCTCACCCCATGCCTTCTGATCCTCCGGAAGCTTTTCCTGCATGGCCTCTGCCTGCTGTAAACGCAGGTTCTTCTTTTCTCCGGAAATATAGGGCGCTTCCTCTTCGGAGGCCAGGATTTGGGTTCCCGGGTATTTCTTCTTCCATTCCCAGGCAGCGCCAATATGATCATCATCCTGGTGGGTCAAAATCAGCTTGGTAATGCTCTCAGGCGCAATCTCATGGACCGCAAGCTGTGCTTCCAGCATTCCAAGAGAACCGGGATAACCGCAGTCAATGAGCACCGTATCCGTTTTCCCGAACAGAACCGTGGGAGAAAGGGTCTGTTCAAAGTCCGTAAAAGAATACCGCAGTTCCAGAATACAGTATCGGTTATTCATGAATACACTCCAAAATCAGATTCAGTGCTGCCGCAATGGTCTGATTCCGGACCTCCTCCCGGCTTCCCAGGAAGTGGCACTCCCGAACCTCGGTATGCCCTTCATCCGCATAGCCGATGAACACCGTCCCTACGGGATTGCCGTATTCGTCCCCGCCGGGACCGGCCAGACCGGTGACCGATACCGCCACGTCTGCTTTTAAGAGCCTCCGAACGCCCTGGGCCATCTGACGGGCAACCGGTTCGGAAACCGCGCCGTATTTTTGAAGGTTCTCTTCCCGGACACCCAAAACATTGTGCTTGACCCAGTCGGTATAACTGATCACGCCGCCTTTATAGACCTCACTGCTGCCAGGAATAGCAGTCAGGGCAGCACCGATACCGCCGCCGGTGAGGCTTTCCGCCGTGACCAGGCTTCTTCCCGTGAGAAGCGTCAGGACTTCACTGCATAGATTCGTCATGATAGCTCACCTTGATCTTTTCAATATTCTCCAAGGCCCGCTGAATCAGAGCTTCCCGGTCCAGGTTCCGTTCCGCGTGGATCACCTGACCCAAAGTGGGCTTGGTCTTGGGATGCTTGGGAGTAAAGACCGTGCAGCAGTCCTCATAGGGCAGGATAGAGGTTTCCATAGTGCCGATCCTCCGGGCGATGGTGACAATCTCCTCCTTGTCCATGCCTACCAGGGGCATGAAAATGGGGATGTCCACCACGGCCCCGGTAACAGCCATGGCCTCCATGGTCTGGGAGGCTACCTGACCCAAATTCTCGCCGGTGATCAGAGCGCCGCAGCCGTCGCTTTTGGCAAGGCGCATGGAAATTTCCATCATAAACCGGCGCATAATCAGGGTGAAGAACTCATCCGGGCAGTTGTCCCGGATGGCCTCCTGGATTTCCGTGAAGGAAACCACGTTGACAGTCATTTTACCGCAGTATTTGGTCACCAGCCGTGCAAGCTCCACCACCTTATCCTTGGCAAGCTGGGAGGTATAGGGATAGGAGAAGAAGTGAACGGCCTCCACCTCCACCCCACGCTTGGCGATCATATAGGCCGCTACGGGAGAGTCGATGCCGCCGGAGAGCAGACACATGGCTCTGCCCCCTACCCCGGTTGGCAGACCACCCGCCCCCGGCTCCGCGGGACCGTGAACGTAAGCCGCCAGATCCCGCACCTCGATATACACGGTGTAATCGGGATGGTGCACGTCCACCTGACAGTTGGGATGGGCCTCCGCCAGCCGTCCGCCGATCTCCTGGGACAGCTGGATAGAGGTCAGGGGGAACTGCTTATCGCTGCGCTTGCTCTCTACCTTAAAGGAAGACGCGCATTCCAGGTCGTCACCCAGATAATTTTCCACGGCATCAAAAATGGAATCCAAATCCTTTTCACAGGGACGGCACCGGCACAGGCTCACCAGGCCGAAGACACTGTGGCAGGCCTCCCAGGCGCCGTCTACGTCCGCCTCCTCATCCATAGGCTCCACATACACCGTGGATTGCATGATATACACGTCAAAGTTTCCGTAGGCCTTCATCCGGCGGCGGACATTCTGACGAAGCCTCGCTTCAAATTGGCGCTTGTTGGCACCCTTCAGGACGATTTCGCCCAGCTTCAGTAAAAAGATTTCTTTCATAAATACTCCTATTTTAAAATGATTCTTTAGCGGTTGCCCAGATTCACAGCCCGGTACTGGATGGCCTCCGCAATGTGCTGAGGCAGAATCTCCTCGCTGCCGTCCAAATCCGCAACCGTTCTCGCAACCTTCAAAATCCGGTCATAGCTCCGGGCCGTCAGGCCCATAACCTCAAAGGCGTTTTTCATCATCTCCGCGCTTTCCTCGCCCAAGGCACAAAACCGCCGCATTTCCTCCGGCCCCATCCGGGCGTTGCACATGCTGCCGTTATCGAACCGCCGGTTCTGGATATCCCGGGCGGCGTTCACCCGCTTTTGAATGGCGGCGGATGGCTCCGCCTCCTCTCTCGCACGCAGCTCCTCAAAGTGTACCGAGGGTACCTCCACCACGATATCGATCCGATCCAGCAGCGGTCCGGAGATCCGGCTGCGGTAATGCTCCACATCCTTTTCCGAGCACCGGCACCGGCCGGAGGGGTCGCCGTACCAGCCGCATTTGCAGGGGTTCATGGCGCACACCAGCATAAATTCCGCCGGATAGGTCACCGCCCCGCTGACCCGGGAAATGGTCACCTTCCCATCCTCAAGAGGCTGGCGCATTAAGTCCAATGTATCCTTCCGGAATTCCGGCATTTCGTCCAGGAACAGCACACCCTTATGGGCCATGGAAATCTCACCGGACTTGGGATTGCTTCCGCCGCCGGTGAGTCCGGCGTTGGAAACGGTATGATGGGGCGACCGGAAGGGCCGCCGGGTCACCAAAGGCTTTTTCGCCGTCAGCAGACCCATCACGGAATAAACCTGACTGACCTCCAGGGATTCCTCCCAGGTCATATCTGGCAAAATGGAAGGAAGACGCTTGCTGAGCATACTTTTTCCCGAACCCGGCGGGCCGATAAGCAGCACGTTATGGCTGCCCGCCGCTGCTACCTCCAGGGCACGCTTCACGTTTTCCTGGCCCAGCACATCCTTAAAATCCAGTCCGGCGGTTCTGTCCTGCTCCGGCACCCACAGAGGTTCCTCTTCCAGCCTTGTCTCCCCGTTTAAATGGGCAGCCAGCTCCCCTACCGTCCGTACAGGAATGACCGCAGGGCCTCGGGCCAGGGTGGCCTCCGGGGCATTTTCCGCCGGTACATAAATGGTTTCGATTCCCGCCCGCTTTGCAGCCAAGGCCATGGGCAGCACGCCGGAAATGGCTCGTACCTGGCCGTCCAGGCTCACTTCTCCCAAAAATGCGCTGGTAGGTGACGGACGACGTACCGCCCCAGAGGCGGCGAGAATGCTCAGAAGGATGGGAAGGTCATAGTGAGAACCGGTTTTTTTCAAACCGGCGGGAGCCAGATTCACGGTGATTTTGCTGACAGGAAAGCTCAGTCCGCTGCTTTTCGTCGCGGCGCGAACCCGGTCTCTCGCTTCCTTCACCGCCGCGTCCGGCAGACCCACAATTTCAAATCCGGGCAGGCCTCCGGAAATATAGCTTTCCGCCGTCACCACCCGTCCCTCAATGCCCGTGACCGCCAGGGTATATACGCTGCAAATCATGTTTCCTTCCTCCCCTCTGTTTATACACACACATGATACTATATCCCCGCGAAAAACGCAATCTTTTTTCTCAAAGGGTTTCCCCTCCCAGAAAAATCCATTTTCTCCCCAGGATAACCAGTTTCACACATATCTTCTTGTTTAAAACCATGAAAATTTCACAAGAGGGTCGTTTCATGCCTTTACAAAACGGTTAAAAGGTGTTATTATATATGCGACAAAAATTGAATACTTTAGGAGGTATTTCATTTTGGCAAGAAAATTTAAAACCATGGACGGTAACACAGCTGCCGCCCACGTCAGCTATGCTTTTACTGAAGTAGCTGGCATCTACCCCATCACCCCCTCTTCCCCCATGGCCGACAATGTTGACCAGTGGGCTGCCGCCGGTCGTAAGAACATCTTCGGCAATACCGTTAAGGTTGTCGAGATGCAGTCCGAAGCCGGTGCCGCAGGTACTGTTCACGGCTCTCTGGCCGCTGGCGCCCTGACCACCACCTACACCGCTTCTCAGGGCCTGCTGCTGATGATC
>DEUP01000013.1:0-2619 GCA_002362625.1 Clostridiales bacterium UBA3259 | reverse complement strand
CTGATGATCCCCAACATGTACAAGATCGCGGGTGAACTGCTGCCTGCCGTCTTCCATGTGTCCGCCCGTACCGTTGCCGCTCAGTCTCTGAACATCTTCGGTGACCACTCCGACGTGTATGCCTGCCGTCAGACCGGTTTCGCCATGCTGGCCGAGACCAACGTGCAGGAAGTCATGGATCTGGGCGCTGTCGCTCACCTGGCTGCTATTGAAGGCCGCGTTCCTTTCATCAACTTCTTTGACGGCTTCCGTACCTCCCACGAGATCCAGAAGATCGCTATCTGGGACTACGAGGACCTGAAGGAAATGGTGAACATGGATGCCGTGAAGGCTTTCCGTGAGCACTCCCTGAACCCCGAGCGTCCCGCTATGCGCGGTTCCCACGAGAACGACGACATCTTCTTCCAGCATCGTGAGGCCTGCAACAAGTATTATAACGCTCTGCCCGAAGTGGTTGAGAAGTACATGGGCAAGGTTAACGAGAAGCTGGGCACCAACTATCAGCTGTTCAACTACTACGGCGCTCCCGACGCTGACCGTGTTATCGTGGCTATGGGCTCCATCAACGACGTGGCTGAGGAAGTCATCGACTACCTGAATGCCCACGGCGAGAAGGTCGGCCTGGTCAAGGTTCGTCTGTTCCGGCCCTGGCGTGCTGACAAGTTCCTGGCTGCCATCCCCGAGACCGTTAAGAAGATCGCTGTCCTCGACCGTACCAAGGAGCCCGGCTCCCAGGGCGAGCCTCTGTACCAGGATGTGGTCATGGCTCTGGCCAAGGCCGGCCGGAACATTCAGACCATCGGCGGCCGTTACGGCTTAGGCTCCAAGGACACCCATCCCGCCTCCGTCTTCGCCGTGTACGAAGAGCTGGCCAAAGATCAGCCCAAGGAAGAGTTCACCATCGGCATCGTGGATGACGTGACTAACCTGTCTCTTGAGGAGAAGGTCTCCCCCAACACCGCCGCGGAAGGCACCATCGAGTGCAAGTTCTGGGGCCTGGGCGGCGACGGCACCGTTGGCGCCAACAAGAACTCCATCAAGATCATCGGCGACCACACCGACAAGTACGTACAGGCTTACTTCCAGTACGACTCCAAGAAGACCGGCGGCGTCACCGTTTCCCACCTGCGCTTCGGCGACAACGCCATCAAGTCTCCCTACTACATCAACAAGGCTGACTTCGTTGCCTGCCACAACCCCTCCTACATCACCAAGGGCTTCAAGATTGTTCAGGACGTCAAGCCCGGCGGCGTGTTCCTGATCAACTGCCAGTGGTCTCTGGAGGAGCTGGAGCATCATCTGGATGCCGCTTCCAAGCGCTACATCGCGAACAACAACATTCAGCTGTACACCATCAACGCCATTGACCTGGCCATCAAGGTTGGCATGGGCAAGCGTACCAACACCATCCTGCAGTCCGCCTTCTTCTCCCTGGCGAAGGTTATGCCCGCTGAGGATGCTATCAAGTACATGAAGGACGCCGCTGAGCATTCCTACCTGAAGAAGGGCCGCGACGTTGTCGAGAAGAACTGGAACGCCATCGACGCCGGCGCTACCGCCTACGTGAAGATCGACGTACCCGCTTCCTGGGCTACCATCGAGGACAACAAGGCCGACGTGGTTCTGGAAGGCCGTGCTGATACTGTCAAGATCGTCAAGAGCATCCTCAACCCCATCGGCCGCATGGACGGCTACAGCCTGCCTGTTTCCGCCTTTGAGGAGATTCCCGACGGTCAGTTCCCCCTGGGTGCTTCCGCTTACGAGAAGCGCGGCGTTGCCGTTACCGTTCCTCATTGGGACGAGACCAAGTGTATCCAGTGCAACAACTGTGCCTATGTCTGCCCCCATGCTACCATCCGTCCCTACGCGCTGACCGAGGCTGAGGCTGCTGCCGCTCCCGCCAATGCCCGTCTGGTGGACGTGAAGGCCGGCAAGGGCAAGGGCGTCTACAAGTACACCATGGCCGTGTCTCCTCTGGACTGCATGGGCTGCGGCGTCTGTGTCGGCGTCTGCCCCACCAAGGCTATTTCCATGGTTCCTCAGGAGCAGGAGCTGCCTGAGCAGGAAGTCTGGAACTACCTGGTTAAGACCAGCGAGAAGAAGGATATGCAGGACAACACCGTCAAGGGCTCTCAGTTCCATAAGCCCCTGCTGGAGTTCTCCGGCTCCTGCGCTGGCTGCGCCGAGACCAGCTACGCTCGTCTCGTGACCCAGCTGTTCGGCGATCGGATGTACATCTCCAACGCCACCGGCTGTTCCTCCATCTGGGGCGGCCCCGCTGCTACCGCTCCCTACTGCGTCAACGAAGAGGGTCACGGCCCCGCTTGGGCAAACTCCCTGTTCGAGGACAATGCTGAGCATGGTCTGGGTATGTACACCGCTCAGGCTGTCATCCGCGAGTCTCTGGCGAACAAGGTTAAGGACGTAATTGCCAACACTGCCTCCGACGAGCGCAAGGCCGTTTGCCAGGCTTGGCTGGATACCTATAACGACGGCGAGGCCAACAAGGCTGCCACCAAGGCTCTGATTGCCAACCTGGAAGCCAATGTCTGCTGCGACACCGTGAAGGAAATCCTGGATAAGAAGTCCTACTTGTCCAAGAAGTCCGTGTGGATCTTC
>DEUP01000038.1 GCA_002362625.1 Clostridiales bacterium UBA3259 | reverse complement strand
GTTATTCAGTACGCATTATTTTACCATATGTTTTAAAATTTGCAATGGAGCGTTTAAAGAAAAAGGCAGGCTGTGCTGCCCGCACAGTCTGCCCTGTTATTTCTCCTTACATCTTCAAATTAAACCAGGCTCAGGGCCAGAGTCAGAACAACCCAGGCAATGGCGATCCACTTGGTGGACTTTGCCAGGATGTGATCCATGCCGCCCTTGTTCTTGCTCAGGTAAGAATCCGACGTACCGGTCAACGCGCTGGACAGACCAGCCTCCTTGCCGGACTGAAGCAGAACAACCACGATCAGGGCAATGCTGCACAGCGTTTCCAGTACAATCAGAATTGTTTCAAATACACCCATTTTCCTTAACCTCCCTCCGCTCTCATTCGCGGATACAAATGGAAATTTTATCAAAACTATATGTTTGCCATATGACAGCCCATATACTATAGCATATTGGCATCAAAATATCAAGCATTATTTCGATATTTTTTTACGTTTTATTTCTGCACCCAGCTACCCGTGGCGAGACAATTGAGGTATGCCTCAATAAAGGGATCCAGCGCGCCGTCCATAACCGCGTTGACATTGGAGGTTTCGCAGCCGGTACGGGTATCCTTCACCAGGGTATAGGGCATGAAGACGTAATTGCGAATCTGGCTGCCCCATTCGATTTTCTGCTGGACGCCCTTAATGTCCGCGATGTTTGCCAGATGCTCCCGCTCCCGGATCTCCACCAGCTTACTGCGCAGCATTTTCAGACAGGTCTCCTTATTCTGGAACTGGCTCCGCTCCGTCTGGCAGGACACCACGATTCCTGTGGCCTTGTGAATTAAGCGGACAGCGGAGGATGTTTTATTGATATGCTGGCCGCCGGCGCCGGAGGAACGGTAGACCTGCATCTCGTAATCCTCCTGCCGGATCTCAAAGTCCTCAGAATCGTCCTCGATCTCCGGAATCACCTCAATGGCGGAGAAGGAGGTCTGGCGGCGGGCATTCGCGTCAAAGGGAGAAACCCGTACCAGTCGGTGCACACCGTTCTCACCCTTCAGGAAGCCGTAGGCGTTGTCTCCCTCCACCATGATGGACGCGGATTTAATGCCGGCCTCATCCCCTTCCTGATAGTCCAGGATTCTGTAGGTAAAGCCGTGGCGCTCCGTCCAGCGGGTATACATCCGGTAGAGCATCTGACACCAGTCCTGGGCCTCAGTGCCGCCAGCGCCGGCCTGGAAGCTCATGATGGCATTATTCTTATCATACTTCCCTGTGAGCAGGGTTTCCAGACGGCAGGTCTCCATTTCCTCCTCCAGCTTTTCGAAGCCTTCCTTCAGCTCCTCCAGCATGGAGTCGTCGTCTTCCTCCTGGGCCATTTCGCAAATGGTCATCAGATCATCCCAGGCAGCGAGCATTTTCTCATACCGTTCTACCTTCAGCTCCGTCTGCTTGGTCTTCATCACGATTTTCTGGCTCTTTTCCGGGTCGTCCCAGAAGCCGGGAGCCTCCTGCATGGCGTGGTACCGTTCCAGCTCATTGCGCAGACCTTCCACGTTCAGAGAGTCCGCCAGACCCACCAGTGCGGGACGGCAGTCGTTCAGTTTCTGTTTATATGAATCAAATTCAATATTCATGGCAATTCACTCATTTCTTCATAGGTTTCCTTTGGACCATCTTTTCACGAATACAAGTATATCCGAGAAACCTAAGTCTGTCAATCCTTTTCCGCAAAGAAACCCGTCCCTGTCCCCTTCTTGCATGTGAAAGCTCCCGCTTTCTTTAGAAAGCGGGAGCAAACAAGCGCGGTCAAATTATACCTTGAAGTTGACGGAGGTAGCGCCCTCGTCCTCGCTCTGGAATTCGTAATCCTTGCCGGGCAGGATGGCATTGAGAAGGATACCAACGATGGAGCCGACAGCCAGACCGGACAGCTTTACCACACCGATCTGAACGGCGCCGGCAGCGCTGGTGGAGATGCCCAGGGACAGCACCAGGATCAGAGCGGCAATGATGACGTTACGGGTGTTGGTGAAGTCCACCCTGTTCTCTACCACATTCCGAACACCAACAGCGGAGATCATGCCGTACAGCACCAGAGACACGCCGCCGATGGTAGCGGTGGGCATGGCATTGACCAGCGCGGCAAACTTAGGAGAGAAGCTCAGGATGATGGCAAACAAAGCAGCCAGACGAATGACCTTGGGGTCGAAGACCTTGGACAGGGCCAGAACGCCGGTGTTCTCACCATAGGTGGTGTTGGCGGGAGCGCCGAACAGGGAGGCCAGGGTGGTTGCCAGACCGTCGCCCATCAGGGTGCGGTGCAGGCCGGGATCTACCAGGAAATCCTCCTCCACTGTGGAAGAGATGGCGCAGATGTCGCCGATATGCTCCATCATGGTAGCAATGGCCAGAGGTACGATGGTGAAGCAGGCGGTTACCAGCAGGCCGGCGTCAAAGTCAGCGCTGAACAGTCCGAACACAGTGCGCTCAAAATGGATGGGCACCCCAAACCACCGCGCTTCGGAAACAGCGGCGGCAACCGCGGCCCGGGAAGCGGGATCGATCACCATGGATACCAGATAGGAGGAGACCACACCAATGAGGATGGGGATGATTTTCACCATGCCCTTGCCCCACATGTTGCAGACAATGACCACCAGAATGGCAATCACAGCCACCAGCCAGTTGGCGGTGCAGTTATTGATAGCAGAGGAAGACAAAATCAAACCGATAGAAATAATGATGGGTCCGGTGACGATGGGAGGGAAGAACTTCATAACCTTCTTCACACCCACAGCCTTGACAACGGCTGCCAGGATCACATACATAAGACCGGAAACCGCCACAGCGAAGCAGGCATAGGGCAGCAGATTTGCTTCCCCGTTGGGAGCAATGATGCTGTAGCCGGCCAGATACGCGAAGGAAGAGCCCAGGAACGCGGGAACCTTCCCCTTGGTAATCAGATGGAACAGCAGCGTGCCCAGACCCGCGAACATCAGGGTGGTTGCGACATCCAGACCGGTCAGGGTAGGCACCAGAACGGTGGCTCCGAACATGGCGAACATGTGCTGCAGGCCCAGAATCAGCATTTTGGGCGTACCCAGCTCCCGCGCGTCATAAATCGCGCCAGGTACCGTGTGTTTTTCTCTAGCCATTGATTGTACCTCTCTTTTCATATGAAGTTGTCGGGCTTTTCTGCCCTGGAAGATTATAGTGGATATCCCGCCATTTTGCAAGGTTTTTTTCTCAAAATTGCGTTTTTTTCCTTTTCGCCGGATGCCGCAGGAAAAAAAGGCGGCTTAACAGGGCGTTATGCACACTTTCCACAAGTTTTTCCACAACTTCGTCCTTTATAACTTTCAAAAAATGTCATTTTGGTAACATTTTGGTTACTCTTGCATTCCGGCCTTCAACCTCTGGCATGGAAAAGGGACGGCCTGCCCGTCCCTTTTGCTCTATCGATTTACAGTGCCTCACCCAGAATGGACTTCGTGGCATAGGCGTTCAGGCTCATATCCGCCGTGTTTCCGGCCAGATACTCATAGTAGGCCTGGGCGCCGATCATGGCGCCGTTGTCGCCGCAAAGCTTCAGCGGCGGCATATACACCTTTGCGCCCAGCCTTTCCGCCGCAGCCAGAATATCGGCCCGGATCCGGGAATTGGCCGCCACCCCCCCTGCCACAGCGATCTTCCGATAGCCAGTCTGCTCCATAGCCATCACCGCCCTGGGAACCAGGGTATCGGAGACAGCCCCGGAGAAGGCGGCGCAGAGGCTGGGAATGTCCAGCTCCTCCCCTACCTGCTGGGCATGGTGAATGAGGTTCAGAGCGGCGGTTTTCAGGCCGGAAAAGCTCATGTTGTAGGGATTTTCTCCGGGCCTGCTCCTGGGCAGCGTGTATTTTCCTTCGTCCCCCAGCTTCGCCGCCTGATCCAGGGCCGCACCTCCGGGATAGGGCATCCCCAGCACCCGGGCCACCTTGTCAAAGCTCTCTCCCGCGGCATCATCCAGGGTGGTGCCCAGGATGTTCATGTCTGTGTAATCCCTGACCTCCACAATCATGGTATGGCCGCCGGAAACCACCAGACACAGAAACGGCGGCTCCAATTCCGGATAGGCCAGATAGTTGGCCGCGATATGGCCCCGGATGTGGTGAACAGGAATCAAGGGCTTCCCCATGGCGAGAGCGGCGGCCTTGGCAAAGTTCACCCCCACCAGCACCGCGCCAATCAGACCCGGGGCATAGGTCACGGCAACGGCGTCAATGTCCTGCCGTGTCAGCCCCGTTTGGCTGAGAGCCTGATCCGCCAGGCCGTAAATAGCCTCAATATGCTTCCGGGAGGCAATCTCCGGCACCACGCCTCCGTAGATCCGGTGGAGATCCACCTGGGAGGCGATGCAGTCACAGAGGACTTCCCTGCCGTCCCGGACAATGGCCACGGCAGTCTCGTCGCAGGAGGATTCCACTGCCAGAATGTTCATAGTTCCCACTCCTTTCGCAGGATTTCCCCGTCTTCCTTAGGGCTGCGGTAATAATTTTTCCGTCTTCCCACAGCCCGAAAGCCCAGCTTTTCATAAAGGCGCTTAGCCGGATCATTGGAGGCGCGCACCTCCAAGGTCAGGCAGCGGCTTCCCCGGGCCTTCAGTCCTTCAATCAGGGCAAGCACCAGCGCCTCCCCAATCCCCTGCCTGCGGTAGTCCGGGTGAACGGCCAGGTTCATCATGTCCGATTCTCCCAGAACCGTCTGGGAGCCTACATACCCGGCAACGGTGTTCCCGTCCACGGCCACGAGCCAGTAAGAAAGGTCATTGGTCAGTTCTGATTGTACGCTCCTTTCATCCCAGGGAGCGGAAAAGAACTGCTTTTCCAGAGCGGCAATTTGGGAAACGTGTTTTTCTTCCATTTCTAAAATGGTCATTTCGCTTCATACCAGCTTTTTCCGTATTTCGCCTCCGCCGTGAGAGGCACATGGAGCTTTGCCACATTCTCCATCTCCCGGCTGACCAGGGCAGCCACGCTCTCGGCAATCTCCTCTGGGCACTCCACAATCAGCTCGTCATGCACCTGAAGCAGCAACTGTGCCTCGGGAAAATTCTCGTTCAGAGCCTGCTCCACCCGGATCATGGCAAGCTTGATAATATCGGCGGCAGTGCCCTGGATGGGGGTGTTCAGCGCGATCCGCTCCGCGCCGCTGCGGATGTTAAAGTTGCTGCTTTTCAGCTCCGGAATATACCGGCGGCGGCCGTATAATGTTTCGGTATAGCCTATGTCTTTGGCATCGGCCACCACCTGCTTCATATAGCTGCGCACGCCCCGGTAGTTATTCAAATAGCTGTCAATATATTCCCGGGCTTCGTAACGGCTGACCCCGATATCCTCCGCCAAAGAGAATTCGGAAATGCCATAGACGATGCCGAAGTTCACCGCCTTGGCGTGGCGGCGCTGAAGGGGCGTCACCGCCTCCGGAGGAACGCCGAAGACCTGGGAGGCGGTAGCCGTGTGGATGTCCACACCAGAGCAGAAGGCCTCCTGCATGGTTTTATCATCCGCAATGTGAGCCAGCACCCGCAGCTCGATCTGGCTGTAGTCCGCGTCCACCAGCACACAGCCGTCCTTCGGCACAAACATCTTCCGGATCTCCGCGCCCAAGTCTGTCCGGACGGGAATATTCTGTAAATTCGGCTCCGTGGAGGACAATCGTCCGGTGGCTGTCACCAGATTCTGGAAGGTGGTGTGGATTCTGCCATCCTCCCGGATTTCCTTAATCAGGCCGTCGGCATAGGTGGATTTCAGCTTGGTCAGCATCCGGTAGTCCATAACCGCGGGAATAATGGGATGCTTGTCCTTCAGCTTTTCCAGAACCTCGGCGCTGGTGGAGTAGCCCTTTTTGGTCTTCTTCATCGGGGGCAGACCCAGCTTTTCAAAGAGAACCTCTCCCAGCTGAATGGGCGAATTGATATTAAAGGATTCTCCCGCATACCCGAAAATCAGGCTTTCACAGTCCCCGATCCGCTGGGCAAGCATCTCTCCGAACTGCTCCAGCTGTCCCCGGTGGATGGAAATGCCCCGCTTCTCCATCCGGTAAAGCACCTTGCACAGAGGCAGCTCGATTTCGGTATACAGGGCGGTCATACCGTTCTTTTCAAGCTCCCCCTCCAGTACAGGCTTTAACTGCCAAAGAGCCTCCGCGCACCCAGCGGCATCGGCGTCCACAACCTGTGTCCCCAGGAAGGTGGTCGCCAGCTTGCTTACAGGATAATCAGACTGGGAGGGATTCAGGTCGTAAGCTGCCAAAGCCGTATCAAAAATACAGCTGCCAAAGGACAGGCCCATTTCGTCCAGCCGGTGCATGACGGATTTGCTGTCATGGAGAATCAGGCTTTTCCCGGACAGGGAAAGACCGTTCATCTGCACCTCCATGGGTGTCAGGACGCACACCCCATCCTCCCAGGCGATGCCCATACTGCCGTCCGCCCCCACATAGACGGCGCAGGTGGTCACGGACTGAGGCATTTCCTCCTTCCGTTCCAGAGGCTCCGCCTTTGTCTCCGCTTTCGGCGCCTCGGCAGCAGCGCCCCGAAGCCCATATTTGTCAATCAGCCGGACAAATTCCAGTTTTTGGAACAGCTCATACAGCCTTGTCCGGTTATAGGGCTGAATAATGGCATCCCGGGGAGAAAAATCGATGGGCACCTCTGGCCGGATAGTGGCAAGGTCATAGGAAAGATATGCCATATCTCGGCTGTTTTCCAGTTTTTCCCGAAGCTTGGGCCGGATGGAAGGGTCATTCAGGTTTTCATATACTCCCTCCAGACTGCCAAATTTCGCCAGCAGCTCCTTGGCAGTCTTTGGCCCAACCCCAGCCACGCCGGGAATATTGTCGGAGGAATCTCCCATCAAAGCCTTCAGATCGATAAGCTTTTTCGGCTCAAAGCCGTATTCCTCCCGAAACTTCTCTTCGGTATACAGGGTAGCGCTGGTCTGACCCGGCTTGGAAATCACCAGCTTCACATGGACATTCTGATCGATCAGCTGCAGGCTGTCCCGATCGCCGGTGACAACCACGCACTCCCAATCGTTATTGGAGCAGATTTTGCCAACAGTGCCGATCACATCGTCGGCCTCCCACCCCGGACACTCGTAAATGGGAATGTTCATAGCCCGGAGCACATCCTTCATAATGGGCATCTGCTGGGCAAGCTCCTCGGGCATCCCATGGCGGTTGGCCTTATAGCCGTCATATTTCAGGTGCCGGAAGGTTGGCCCGTGGAGGTCAAAGGCCACGCACACCGCCTCGGGCTGCTCCTCCTTTTCCATCCGCTCCAGGATATTCAAAAACCCATAAATGGCATGGGTATAAAGCCCCTCCCGTGTGGTGAGGGGCTTTACGCCGAAATAGGCTCGGTTGATGACACTGTTTCCGTCCAGAATCAGCAGCTTCATACTTTTCTCCACTTGGCGCCCTGGGGCGTATCGATGATTTCAATGCCTCTGGCCTTCAGTTCGTCCCGGATCCGGTCAGCCTCGGCAAAGTTCTTCGCCTTCTTCGCCTGGGTGCGGGCCGCAACCAGGGCGTCGATCTCCGGATCAGCACCGGCGGCTTCCTCCTCTTCCTGTTTTTTGCGCAGCTTCTCGGCGGCAGACAGGAGATTCAGGGACAGTACCTGGTCGAAGTCCGCCACAGCGGCCAGCTTGGTGGCATCATTGCACTTGGCCTTCAGCACATCATACAGGGCAGTGACGGCAACGGAGGTGTTCAGGTCGCCGTTCAGGGCGTTCACGAACCGCTCCTTCAGCTTATTGAAGGCTTCCGCGTCCACATCCCCGTCCTGCTTCAGGGCGGCGATCCTGGCAATCAGCTTGTCATAGGCTGCTACGGCATTGTCCAGATTCTCCCAGGAGAAGACCAGATTCCGGCGGTAATGGCTCTGGAGGCAGAACAGCCGGTAGGCCATGGGATCATATCCCTTTTCCTTCAGCAGGGAGACGGTGAGGAACTCGCCCTTGGACTTGCTCATTTTGCCAGTCTCGTTGTTCAGGTGGTGGACATGGAACCAGTAGTTGCACCACTTGTGACCCAGGTAGCTTTCGGACTGGGCAATCTCGTTGGTATGATGGGGGAAGGCGTTGTCAATGCCGCCGCAGTGGAGATCCAGGTCATCTCCCAGATGCTTCATGGAAATGCAGGAGCATTCAATATGCCAGCCGGGATAGCCCACGCCCCAGGGAGAATCCCACTTCAGAGCCTGATCCTCAAACTTACTCTTGGTGAACCACAGGACGAAGTCGTTCTTATTCTTCTTGTTCTCGTCCTCCTCCACGCCCTCCCGGACGCCCACGGCCAGATCTTCCTCGTCATGGTCGTTAAAGACGTAGTACTTATCCAGGGTGGAGGTATCGAAGTAGACATTGCCGCCGGCAATGTAGGCGCTGCCCTTTTCCAGCAGAACGGTAATCATGTGGATATACTCGTCAATGCAGTTTGTGGCAGGCTCAATCACATCGGGGCGCTTAATACTCAGTGCGTCGCAGTCGGCAAAGAAAGCGTCGGTGTAGTACTTGGCGATCTCCATAACGGTCTTATTTTCCCGTTTCGCGCCCTTGACCATCTTGTCCTCTCCGGTATCGGCGTCAGAAGAAAGATGGCCCACGTCGGTGATGTTCATAACCCGCCTGACGTTGTAGCCGGTATAGCGCAGGGCCTTTTCCAGCACGTCCTCCATAATATAGGTACGCAGGTTTCCGATGTGGGCAAAGTGGTAGACCGTAGGGCCGCAGGTGTACATCTTGACGATGTCGGGGTTATTGGGTACGAACAGCTCCTTCTTATGAGACAGGGAATTATACAGATACATTTTCGTTTCCTCCTATATCCATGATAATAAGTGTATACATTATAAAATAAAAAAGCGCCTCCTATACCCCATAGGTACAAGAGGCGGCAGGAAAGCCGCGGTTCCACTCTCATTTTTCGCTTTTATGCACTTGATCGCTCCCGGATGCACTTTCCCGGTCTCTCCCCTGCCCAGGCTTTCAGCCGACGACCCAGGCTCTCTGACGGTTCCCCATCCGGTACTCTTTCCGTTCACAGCGATATCACATTGGGGTTATTCTACCATTGCGCCCATGATTTTGTCAAGGGAAACCGTTGGAAATTTTCCCCACAATCCTTTAATTTTCATTAAGAATTTGTAACTCTATTGTTACAGTATTGACAACAGCCCTTCCTGCCGTTATAATAAGTATGAGAAAAAAGACGAAAGCGAGGTAACGCCATGCATTTCTCCAATTATCGCAAGTTCAGCAGGTTGCTGAGCCTGGTTCTGATCATTTCAATACTTTGCACCTTATTTGCAGGCTGCAAAAAGGAAGACAACACATCCCACACCTCTCCCACCATTCCCGGATTAAACCTGCTTCCGGAAACCACGGAAAGCACCCAAGCGCCCACGGTTCCCACCACGCAGGCTACCGAGGAGCCCAAGGAAAACATGGGCACCGTCACCCATCAGATGAACATCCGCAGCACGCCCAGCATGCAGGCAGTGATCTTAGGCACCCTGTTTGCCGGCGACAAGGTGGAAATCGAGCGTCAGGACACTGTGGTCGGCACGGTTTGGGGCTATATCCGGGAGCCTGAGGAAGGCTGGATCGTCATGGAATATGTGGAGATGGACATTCCCTCCAACAACGTTGACTCCAACCAGACCCCTGCTTCCAGCAATGAAACCAACACTTCCGGCGGCAATACCACCAGCAATGAAACCTCCACCTCTGGCGTCAAGGGTGTTATCTCCGGCAACGGCGTAAACATCCGCAGCGAGGGCAGCACCTCCGGCACGATCCAGGGCTCCTACAACAAGGGCGACGTAATCACCATTCTGGAGCAGAAGAACGGCTGGGGCCGCACCGATAAGGGCTGGGTCAAGATGGACTACGTAACCCTGAACAGCTCCACCGGCAATAACACCACCAGCAGCGGCAGCAGCACTACCGGCAATAACAATACCACCACCTCCGGCATCTCCGGCAACGGCAGCACCACCGTGGTTGCCAAGGGCATTGTTAAGGTCAACGAGCTGAACCTCCGCGCCACCTCCAGCACCAACGGCGATCGCCTGGGCAGCCTGAAATACGGCGACCGGGTGGAAATCCTGGAGAAGGACGGCAGCTGGGGCCGTACCAGCAAGGGCTGGATCCATATGGATTACATCTACCAGGACGGCACCAGAGGCTCCAAGCAGGACACCGGCACCGTGACCACCGACGGTCTGCGGATTCGCAGCGGCCCGGGCACAGGATATGACGTGGTTGGTTCCTACAATTCCGGCGATCACATTGACGTTCTGGAGCAGTTCACCTATGGCAATACCACCTGGGGCTGCACCAGCAAGGGCTGGATCAGCCTGAGCTATGTGGATCTGGACAACGGTGACGGCAGCACCGGCGGAACCACCGGCGGCACCGCTACCAACCGGAAGGGCACTGTAATCAGCGGTCTGTACGTCCGCAGCGGCGCGGGTACCAACTATGAAGTTGTGTCCACCTACGAAGAGGGCGACGAGGTCACCATTCTGGAGACCAAGGACGGCTGGGGCCGTACCGACGAGGGCTGGGTAAGCCTGAAGTACATCGACTTTGACAATAGCAGCAACTCCTCTTCCAGCGGCAGCTCTGTAGGAACCGGCACCGTGATCGCCGATGGCGGTCTCCGGGTTCGGGCAGGCGCCGGCAGCAACTATGAAGTTGTCAGCGGTCTTGAGTATGGTGAACGTGTCACCATTCTGGAAACCAAGAACGGCTGGGGCCGTATCAGCGCCGGCTGGATCTCCATGGACTACATTGACATGGACTAAGCAAAAATCTGGGGGACAGGCTCCGGCCTGTCCCCTGTTCTTTTCTTCTGTAAAAATTGAAATCGAGTGAGGAGCGCAACATGGCAGAGGTTCGCTTTTATGACAGCGTTGACGACGCGCTGCTGAAATTCGCGGTTATTATCTCCAAAGCAAACGGAAAGTGGGTGCTGTGCAAGCACGCAGAGCGAACCACCTATGAGGTGCCCGGCGGACACAGAGAATCCGGCGAAGCGATCATCGACACAGCCAGCCGGGAACTGCGGGAAGAGACCGGCGCCGTTGATTTTACCCTGAAGCCCATCTGTGTGTATTCCGTAACGGGCAAAACCCGGGTGAACGAAGGGGACGAATCCTTCGGAATGCTTTATTTCTCCGAAATCCACGCCTTTGAGGAAATACACAGCGAAATCGAGAAAATCATCTTCACCGACAACCTGGCTGTCGACTGGACATATCCTGACATCCAGCCAAGGCTGATTGCGGAAGCGAAACGCAGAGATATTTTCTGATGTTCCTTTTCCCCCATAAAATATCAGGCTCCGAGAAATCGGAGCCTGACGTTTTTTACTTATCAGCCTTACCGGCCTTCTTGGCGGCCTTTGCCTTAGCCTTGGCCTCCTGGGCCTTCTTTGCTTCCGCCTTGGCAGCTTCCGCAGCGGTCTCATTGGAGGAAATGGCCCACTTCTCGATCTCAATGCGAACCTGGTCGGCACCGGTCTCGATAACAATGCGGCTCTCCTTAACATTCACAACGATGCCAACAATACCGCCGATGGTAACGATCTTGTCGCCGGTCTTCACGGAGGAACGCATCTGCTCCGCTTCCTTCTTCCGCTTGTTTTCAGGGCGAATCAGCATGAAGTAGAAGATGGCGATCATCAGAACCATCATGATCAGCGGACTGCCAAGGCCCATTGCGGTGGCTTCAGAGGTCAGAAAAATCATAGGGTAAAACTCCTTCGTATGTAATATCTTGTTTATTATAGCATCTCTTGGTCAAATTGCAAGTATAAATTCCCCGCCGTCTTAAATTCTTTTGGCTAATTTCTCAGAATACTCCCGACGGAAGGCCTCAAAGCGGCCTTCATCCAAAGCGTCCCGGATCTTCTCCATGAGCTTATTGTAAAAATACAGATTGTGCATGACGCAAAGCCGCATGGCCAGCATCTCCTCCGCGATAAACAGATGCCGGATATAGGCTCTGGAATACCGGCGGCACACCGGGCAGTCACATTTAGGATCAATGGGACTTTCGTCCAGCTGGTACTTGGCGTTTTTCAGGTTGATGGCGCCCTCCCAGGTAAAGAGCCTTGCGTGCCGGGCGTTCCGGGCGGGCATGACACAGTCGAAAAAATCCACGCCTCTTGCCACGCCCTCAATGATATTGGTGGGTGTACCCACGCCCATGAGATACCGGGTTTTTTCCGCAGGCATGTATGGCTCCACCGCCTCGATGATGTCATACATTTCCTCCGCCGTCTCCCCTACCGCCAGACCTCCGATGGCATAACCGGGCAAATCCAGATCGGCGATTTTCTTCATATGCTCCACCCGGATATCCGGATAGGTTCCGCCCTGATTGATTCCCCAGAGCATTTGCCGGGGATTCACCGTATCCGGCAGGGCGTTTAACCGGGCGTTTTCTTCCTTGCAGCGTACCAGCCACCGGTAGGTGCGGTCAACGCTTTTCCGGACATAGTCCCGGGGCGCAGGATTTTCAATGCACTCGTCAAAGGCCATGCAGATATCGCTGCCCAGGTTGGACTGAATCCGCATACTCTCCTCAGGCCCCATAAAGATTTTGTGACCGTCAATATGGGAGGCAAAGGTGACGCCCTCCTCCTTGATCTTCCGCAGAGACGCCAGGGAGAACACCTGAAAACCGCCGGAATCTGTGAGAATGGGGCCGTCCCAGGTCATAAACTTATGCAGTCCGCCCAACTGGCGCACCACCTGATCCGTGGGCCGCAAATGCAGATGGTAGGTATTGCTCAGCTCCACCTGACAGCCGATATTTTTTAAGTCTTCCGCACTGAGCGCGCCTTTAATAGCACCCTGGGTGCCAACGTTCATAAAGACCGGGGTCTGGACGGTGCCGTGGGCGCAGGTAAATTCTCCTCGACGGGCCTTTCCCTCGGTTTTTAAAAGATTAAACATTGGGTATCTCCTTATTGGGATTGTAACAAATATAGGTATGAACGCGTTCCTTTCTATCGCCGGGCAGGGTAAGGTTATCCTCAAACAGGAGCGCGTACCCGCATTTTTGGATCATATGGCTGGAACGGGTATTTCGCGGGAAATGGCTTGCGGTAATAAAGTCGTAGTGGAGGGCATCAAAGCAGTAGCTCGTCACAGCCCGGAGTGCTTCCGGCATCAATCCCCGTCCCCAGTAGCTCCGGTTCAGCTCAAAGCCGCATTCCCGGCCAATAAGCGTCGGTGAAATCGGATACTTCTCCCAGCATCGGCTCCGCAGCGCGAAAATTCCAACCATCTTTCCGTTTTCCTTCAGGTCTGCCGCAAGGATATCCCCGCAGCGAATCATCCGGTTCAAATAGGCTCTGGTTTCCGCAAGACTGTGCCGGCATTCAAATCCCGACAGGTCGGCAATCTCCGGATCCGAGACAATCTCATGGAAGTCCTCCACGTCTCCTTCCTGCAAGGGCCGAAGAATCAGCCGTTCCGTCTCAAGGGTAACCTTGGTGGCATCAAAGGGGCCAGTGACAAGATTGTCACTGTAGCGAATGTAAAGCCGGGTGTACTCGATAGTACCCATCCGTGTTTCGTAGGGAATGTTTTTCACATAGGAAAAACCGCACTTCTCAATCACCCGGCGGGATTGGCTGTTTCCCTCGAAGTGGCCGCACAGCAGGAAATCATAGTGAAGGATCTGAAGGCAATACCGGATCACTGCCTGAACCGCCTCGGGCATGAGCCCCTGTCCCCAGCAGTCCCGGCTCAGGACGTAACCCACTTCCCTGCCTTGCAGGGTGCCCAGGTCGATCTTTTTTTCATCATATTCTTCCAGGCCAAGGGAGCCGATGACCTTATGATCTTCTTTCCGTTCCAGGGCGAAGGTTTTCTTTCCCTCCTGAAACATGGCAAGAATCCCGCGGGATTCTTCTTTTGACCCATGGTGCTTCCAGCCTGCCATTTCGCCCACGCCCTCCACACGGGCATATTCAAAAAAGTCCTCCAAGTCGCTGTCCTGCCAGGGGCGCAGGATCAGCCGTTCTGTCTCGATCCGAATATTCGTTACATCAATCGGTGCGTTCATAATGTTACCTCACAAAATCGCCATGGCATCTCCGAAGGAAAAGAACCGGTACTTTTCCTGAACGGCCTGGGCATAGGCATTGAGAACGTGTTCCCTTCCGGCAAAGGCGGAAACCAGCATCACCAGTGTGCTCTCCGGCAAATGGAAGTTGGTAATCAAACCGTCCATAGCCTTGAAGGTGTAGCCCGGATAGATGAAAATATCTGTCCACCTGGATTTGGGAGAAAAGGTGCCGTCCTCGTTTACCAGGGATTCCAGCGTCCGGCAGGAGGTGGTTCCCACACAGATCACCCGGCCTCCACTGCGCCTGGTCTCATTGAGCATTCCGGCGGTTTCCTCGCTGATCATACACAGCTCACTGTGCATATGATGGTCGGTAATGCTCTCCGCCTTCACAGGCCGGAAGGTGCCCAGGCCCACATGGAGGGTGACAAAAGCTGTCTTAACTCCCTTTGCCCGGACCTTATCCAGCAGTTCCTCGGTAAAGTGAAGCCCGGCTGTAGGCGCGGCGGCAGAGCCTACCACCTTGGAGTAGACCGTCTGATACCGCTCCTGATCCTCTAGCTCCGCCTTAATGTAAGGCGGCAGGGGCATTTTCCCCAGGCGCTCCAGCACCTCCAGGAAGATACCCTCATAGTGGAACTCCACGATCCGGTTACCGTCCTCCTGAACCTCCCGGACGGTAGCCGTCAACTCTCCGTCGCCGAAGCTCACCTGGCTTCCCACTTGCATTTTCCTGCCAGGCTTGCACAGACATTCCCAGCACTTGTTTCCCACATCCCGAAGAAGCAGTACCTCCACCGCTCCGCCGCTGGGCCGGTGGCCCAGAAGCCGGGCAGGCAGTACCCGGGAGTCGTTCATCACCAGGCAGTCCCCGGGGTTCAGGTAGTCGGTAATATCATAAAAATGACGATGGGTCACCTCACCGGTTTCCCGGTTCAGTACCATTAAACGGGAGCTGTCCCGCTTTTCCAGTGGGGTCTGGGCGATCAGCTCCTCCGGCAGGTCGTAATAAAAATCATGGGTCTTCATAGTCATTTCTGGTTTCCCTCTTTTTCTTGCGCTTATGTAACCTATATACTAGCACAAAGGAGAAGAAAAAGCTATGAAAATCTTTTTTCTGACGGCTCTTTTCTCAAGGCAAATTCCTCCTGCCCCGCATAGAATGGGCATGGAGGTATGATTTTATGAAGAAACCTATTTTCACCGGCGTATGCACGGCGCTTGTCACGCCCTTTTGGGGCAGCTCCATCAACTATCCCATTCTGGAACAGCTGCTGAAGCGGCAGATAGACGCCGGAATTGAAGCCGTGGTCATCAGCGGCACCACCGGCGAATCTCCCACCCTGACGGATGTCGAGAAGATCGAACTGTTCCGGCGGGCAAAGCAGTACGTGGGAGACGACTGCAAAATTCTGGCGGGCACCGGCTCCAACAACACGGAGCATGCCGTAGCCCTGAGCAAGGCGGCGGAGGCCGTGGGTGTGGATGGTCTGCTGGTGGTCACCCCCTACTACAACAAGGCAACCTCTGAGGGGCTTCTCGCCCACTACAGCGCCATTGCCGGGGCAGTACATATCCCGGTCATTGCCTACAATGTACCCTCCCGCACCGGGGTAGACATTCCCGTGGAGGTCTACGCCTGTCTTGCCAAAATCCCCAATCTGGCAGGGGTGAAGGAAGCATCCGCAGACATCCGGAAAATCGCGAGGATTCGGGCCGCCTGTCCCGGAGATTTCTACGTATGGAGCGGCAATGACGATCAGATCGCGGCCGTAATGTCCCTGGGTGGTCAGGGCGTGGTCTCGGTACTGAGCAACGTTGCCCCTCTGGAAACCCAGGCACTGGCCCAGGCCGCCTTAAATGGTGACTTTGACACCGCCGCCGATTTGCAAATTCGGCTGCTGCCCCTGATTGAGGCCCTGTTCTGTGAAGTCAATCCCATTCCTGTCAAGGCCGCCATGAAGCTCATCGGTTACGACTGCGGCGGATGTCGCCTTCCTCTGACGCCCATGTCCCGGGATAACCTGGAAAGGCTGAGAAATCTGTTGCAAAATCAAAATTAGGAAAAAACTGAGCGCCATAGACAAACAGCTTGCCCCGGCCGTTTTGGCCGGGGCACAATTTATACCTTTCGCTGCATTTGCAGATCACGGACAGTGAATCCGCATTTCCGGTACAAAGCCAGAGCCGCCTCGTTTTCCGGATAAACAGAAAGCTCCAGATCTGTGCAGCCCAGCTCCTTTGCCAACATCTGAACGTCAGACATCATTTCTGTTCCGACGTTTTGTCCCCGCATAGCTTCCGAAACACACAGCTCCTGAATCAGCAGGATTTTGCGCTTTACCAGTCCAGGATATTCTGTCTCCCGCACACCCAGACGGGCGTAGGCAATCACCGTTCCATTTCGCCGGACAACGTACAGAGTATTCCCTTGAATGTCCTCCTCCACACGCTCCTGGGTGAATAATGTCTGGGGCATGGTATAGATATCCGGCCGCCAACCAACGTGAAGGGCGTGCACCTGCATAGCCAGGGCATTGACAGCCTCCCGGTCAGAGACATGCGCCGGTTCCAGCATCAGTCCAGCACCGCCTTGTGGAAGACCTTCTTACCCTTGCGGATCTTCACGCCTTCCTTCAGCTGCTCCTCCGTAACGGCGAACTGGGCGGAAGGCACCTTCTCATCGTTGATCTGAACGCCGCCCTGCTCCACAAGCTGTCTCGCCTGCTTATTGGAGGGCGCCAAACCACAGGCAACCATCAGATTCAGGATACCGATTTTGCCGTCCACCAGCTTGTCAGCGGAAATTTCCGTGGTGGGCATGTTGGCATCGTCGCCGCCGCCCACAAACAGAGCCTTGGCAGCAGCCTGAGCCTTGTTGGCCTCTTCCTCACCGTGGACCAGCTTGGTCAGCTCAAAGGCTAGGATCTCCTTGGCAACGTTCAGCTGGGCGTCCTTCCAGTCCGCCATTTCTTCGATCTGTTCCAGAGGCAGGAAGGTCAGCATCCGGATGCACTTCATGACATCGGCATCCTCCACGTTCCGCCAGTACTGATAGAAGTCGAAGGGACTGGTCTTATTGGGATCCAGCCAGACAGCGCCCTTGGCGGTCTTACCCATCTTCTTGCCCTCGGAGTTGAGAAGCAGGGTAATGGTCATGGCGTGGGCATCCTTCCCTAACTTCCGGCGGATCAGCTCCGTGCCGCCCAGCATGTTGCTCCACTGGTCGTTGCCGCCGAACTGCATGTTGCAGCCGTAATGCTGGAAGAGGTAGTAAAAGTCGTAGGACTGCATGGGCATGTAGTTAAATTCCAGGAAGCTGAGGCCCTTCTCCATCCGCTGCTTGAAGCACTCCGCCCGGAGCATATTATTCACGGAGAAGCATCCGCCAATGTCCCGGATGAAGTCAATATAGTTCAGGTTCAGCAGCCAGTCGGCGTTATTCACCATCATGGCCTTGCCCTCTCCAAACTCAATGAACCGCTCCATCTGCTTCTTGAAGCAGTCGCAGTTGTGCTGGATGGTCTCCTGGGTCATCATAGAGCGCATGTCGGTACGGCCGGAAGGGTCGCCGATCATGGCGGTGCCGCCGCCAATCAAGGCGATAGGCCGGTTTCCTGCCATTTGCAGCCGCTTCATCAGACACAGGGCCATGAAGTGACCCACATGAAGAGAGTCGGCGGTG
>DEUP01000035.1 GCA_002362625.1 Clostridiales bacterium UBA3259 | reverse complement strand
CCGGTCTGGTTCTTCTATGTTTGAAGACCGGGCAGGGATAACTCCTGTCCGGTTCGTTTTCTGGTGGCGGTGTCGTTTTTTGTGTCGGTTTCTTGCAAAAGGTGCCATTTGGCATAATGACGAGCAATACATAAAATATTCTGAAAATAAAGAAAAACCACCCGATTCCATACGAATTAGGTGGTGAAATATTGTGTGTAGTTTCCATTTTTTGATGCCGACTTTTTCGGCTACTGTTCCCATGGAATTCTCGAAAAAATCATATAATTTCATTCGCAAGTTTCCAAAAACCAGGAAAAGCATTATACTGTCATCCCCTGAATTGCGTTTTCATACAGGAAGGCCCTCAGTTCTTCACACACTCCCGTATTATAGTAATCCAGCAACAATTCATTGAACCGCTCCATGTGCTTGTCGGTAATGGTAAGAATACCTGCCCCTGCCGCAATCAGAATCTTATTGGCAAGGGTCATGCTCGTCCGCTTATTTCCATCCCAGAAAAACTGTCCACGGGTTCCCCAAGCGAACACAGCCAAAGCCTTTTCTGTTGCGGAAGTCTCCGCATTCAGGATCTGTTCAAGCTCAGCCTTGACCGTCTCATAACTCGGAACTGGGGGGATATAGTCTGTACCGGAAATTCCCACACTGCCGCTGCGCAGCTTCCCCCATTCCAGAGCTTCATTTCTGGCAATGTATTCATTCAGCTTACACAAGTATTCCATGGTCACCGGCTCATCGACTGTGGCCAGCAGGAATTTCCATACATCCCGCATATTCAAAATTGCCTGAATATCGTCCAGTTGAACGGACGGGACATTCACGCCATTCAGGATCGTCCGTGTCTGCGGAAACGTGACCGCCCGGTTCTCCATTTTCATGCCGCAATATACGTTCTCATCCCACTTTTTCTTGGCAAGGAAAGTGCTCTGTTCTTTTGTGAGATGAAACTTATCAGGAAAATTCATTGAGTCCCCCCCCTATACTTTTGTTGAATCATATTATAGCAGATTATTTCCTGATATGCTACCTTGAATTACCATTTCTATACAGAAAATTGGGAAAGACGTCGTCGCTTTACATAGCTTGCGTATTCCAGTATTCGTGCAGGGCTGCGGAAATCAACCCATATCCTGTATTTCGGCTGAACGTTTTTCTTATATTTTGGCGAAACGAAAAGCATATATTCAGGAACACCCCATTGATTTTAACGAATCCAGTGACGCACCCTGCCTGGATGCTCTTTGGTGGCACTATATGGGCGGCTGAAATCACCTTTACCGTATGTACGAGCTGCCGGATCATATCTTCGTCCCATTCGGAAGAAGTCCCTTTTTCCGTAAACGCTCTGGACAAATTTCTCATCATCCTGTATAATAATTTAATATTTCTTTCAAGGAGGACTCCGCGTTATGAGCAAGCAGGAACACAAGCACTCCGGAAACAGCATCATACGGGTGGTATTCGTAGCCCTGTCCGTACTCTTTCAGGTTTCCTGGCTCCTCCTGTTGGCGGTAAAGCTGAACGAGTACTCCGCCTGGATCTCCCTGTTCACCTCCATATTGAGCATTGCCGCTGTCCTGAGGCTGTACAGCAAGCACACCAATACCGCCATGAAGGTGTCCTGGATTATGATTCTCCTGGTATTTCCCGTCATGGGTCTGAGCATGTATCTGCTCTTTGATATCCTCAGCGATCCGGGCGTTGGGAAGCGGATGGCCGCCGCCCGGAAGGAAATGCAGAAGTTCCTTCCCAAGAATCCCCAGGTTATCTCCCGTGTGGAGGAAACAAGCCTGTCCGCGGCCCGGCAGTTTACCTATCTGGAAAACTGTCAGAACTGGCCGGTGTATGAAAATACCCGTGTCACCTATTATCCGGAAGCGGTGGACGCCTTTGAGGACATGAAGCGGGATCTGGAGCGGGCGGAGCGCTTCATCTTCATGGAATATTTTATTGTGGAGGACGGCTCCTCCTTCTGGGAGATAGAGGATATTCTCATCCGCAAGGCCCGTTCCGGGGTGGATGTGCGGCTGTTATACGACGATATCGGCAGCATGGGCTATGTGAATATGCGCTTTGCCCAGCGGATGAACCAGGAGGGCATCCTCTGCTATGCCTTTAACCCTGCCCTTCCCTTCCTGAACCTGTTCATGAACCATCGGGATCACCGGAAGATCACCGTCATTGACGGCAAGGTGGGCTATACCGGCGGCTACAACCTGTCCGACGACTACTTCGGCAGAACCCGGCGGCTGGGGAAATGGAAGGATACGGGTCTGCGGCTGGAGGGCGAGGCTGTGCGCAGTCTGACAGCGGCCTTCGGTGAAATCTGGAGCGTCCAGAGCCGGAGCAAGGAGGATTTCTCTGCCCTTTTGAACATCACCCATCGTGTTCCTGTCCCCGGCTATGTGCAGCCCTATACGGACAATCCCCTGTCCGAGGAACGGACGGCGGAAAACGTATACCTGAACCTGATCAACCAGGCCAACCAGACCCTCTATTTCATGACGCCCTATCTGATTATCACCGATGAAATGGACCGGGCACTGCGTCTTGCCGCCAAACGTGGGGTTGACGTTCGGATCATCACCCCCGGCATCCCGGATAAAAAAACCGTGTTTGCCATCACCCGCTCCTACTATGGCGGCCTAAGCCAGCAGGGCGTGCGGATTTTTGAGTATACTCCCGGCTTCTGCCACGCCAAGGTGTGTATCTGTGACGGGAGCATTGCCTCCGTGGGCACCTCCAACCTGGACTACCGGAGTCTGTACCACCATTTTGAAAACAACGTACTCTTCACGGATTGTGACGCCGTGGGCCAGGTGGCGGCGGACTTTGAAACCCTGTTCCCCCAATGCGAGGAAGTGACGGAGCGGTACCGCACCGGACGGGGCGCCATGCTCCGTCTGTGGCAGTGTATTCTGCGGCTTTTCTCTCCCCTTCTGTAAAGAAAGGACATTCCAATGGAAATACGCTTTTTTGACCAGAGCATAGCGGTGTGCGTCAAGCCTGTGGGCCTTGACTCTCAGCTGGAGGTTCCCGCCGCCTTAACCCAGGCTCTTGGCGGACAGTGGCTTCCCGTCCATCGGCTGGATCAGAATGTGGGCGGCCTCATGGTCTTCGCCCGGACAAAGCAGGCCGCCGCCCAGCTGAGCAAGGCCATTCAGGAAGGGGCCATGGTGAAGGAATACGTGGCCATGGTACACGGCACGCCTCCGGAATCGGGCGACTGGGAAGATCTTCTCTGGAAGGACAGTGTCAAAAACAAGGTCTTTGTGGTAAAGCGGATGCGCCGGGGGGTAAAAAAGGCCCGGTTGGAATTCACCCGTCTTACGGAAGGGGAAGTAAGCCTTGTCAGAATCCGGCTCCACACCGGAAGGAGCCATCAGATCCGGGTGCAGTTTGCCTCCCGGGGCTTTCCTCTGGTGGGAGATCACAAATACGGGGCAAAAGACGATGCACCTGCCCCTTATCTTTATTCCTGCTGCCTGACCTTTCCCTTTCAGGGAAAGGTTCACACCTATGAAAGTCTGCCCGATTGGGCAAAAACATAAGCGGGGAACCAGCCGGTTCCCCGCTTCAATCATGCTGAACTTATTCCGCAATATATTTCGTCTGCCACTTTCCCGAGAGCATCCGGATCAAAAAGAAGGAGACCCGGCACACCCAGTCCACCAGCATGGCAATCCAAACGCCAACAGCGCCCATCCCCAGGTGAACGCAGAGGATCCAGGAGCCAACCACCCGGAACGCCAACATGGAGCCGACACCCACATACAAGGTAAACCTCACGTCGTTTGCCGCCCGCAGCGCGTTGGGAAGCACAAAGGAGGCAGGCCACAGGAAAATCGCCGCGGTGACATGAATCGAAACCAGGGTTCTTGCCAGAGCCACCGTCTCCGGGGTCAGAGAGCGGTAGAGGCCAATCAGGGTATCCAGGAACACCAGAATCAGCACGTTGCTCAATCCCTGAAGCAGATATGTCCAGCCCATGAGCTTTTTTACATAGTACTTGACCTGGGCCATGTCCTGCGCCCCCACGCACTGGCCGATCACCGTCACCATGGCAAGCCCCATGGCGTTTCCTACAATGCAGCCCACGCTGTCCAGGGTGTTGGCCACCGCGTTGGCGGAGGTCTGGGTAGTTCCGAACAGGGCGATCATGCTCACCACTACCAGCCGTCCCAGCTGGAAAATGCTGTTTTCGCAGGCGGAGGGCACGCCAATCCGGAGAATGCTGCGCATCATTTTCTTCTCCACATGGGTCAGATTCTGCTTTTGCAGGCAAACCTCCTGCTTTGGGCGGGCCGCCAGCTTCAGGATCACAATTGCCGCCACCATTCTGGATACCAGGGTAGGCACCGCTACGCCGGCCACGCCCATTTTCAAAACGAAGATGCACAGGGCATTGCCGAATACATTGATAGCGTTCATCAGGAGACTGACCTGCATGGATATCCTGCTGTTGCCCACACTGCGGAAAATGGCCGCGCCCGCGTTATACAGAGCAATAAAAGGAAAGGACAGGGCGGTAATCCGCAGATAAATCAGTCCCGCCTCCATGACGTCCTCGTCGATGGAGCCGAAGAACAGCCCCATCAGTCCCCGGGCAAACACCAGGCACAGCGCCATGGCAATGACGCCCAGACCGCCCGCCATCAGCACCAGCTGTCCGGCGCTTTGCCGGGCCTTTTCCATCTGCCTCGCGCCCAAATGCTGACTGGTGACCACCGCGCCGCCGGTGGCCAGCGCGGCGCATAGTACCAGGATCACGGCATTGATCATATCCACCAGAGACACGCCGGAGATGGCCGACTCCCCAACGGAGGACACCATCACGCCGTCACACATGCCAACCAGAATCGTCAGCCCCTGCTCGATAATCAGGGGAATAATCAGCCGCACCAGCCTTTTATTGGAAAACAACCCTTCCTGTACCATACCCAAACCTCGCTCATCATTCTGGGTAGAAGTATAGCACCAGGTTTTTTCATAGTCAATATGCCGCAAAATGATTCATAAAATTTGTGAAGGGCGCCCAAAATCGGACGCCCTTCCGGGTTAAAAACTTCTATTTTCAGAGTCGGCCCAAGGCGTCAGCCCATGACCAACTCTCCGTTTACCGCATCCACCGTCACCGTCTGACCGGGAGCAATGTCACCCCGCAGCAGCCGCTTGGAGAGCATGGTCTCCACGGTATGCTGGACATACCGGCGCAGAGGCCGGGCGCCGTACTGGGGATCGTAGGCGGCCTCAATGATGGCGCTCTTGGCCCCGTCCGTGAGCACACAGGTAATCTGCTGCTCCTGAAGCCGGGTGTTGAGCTTCTCAATCTGCAGGTCAATGATCTTGGTGATATTCTCTTTTGTCAGAGGCTTGTAGAATACAATTTCATCCAGACGGTTCAGGAACTCAGGACGGAAGGAGCGGCGCAGCAGCGCCTCCACCTGTGCCCTGGCGCTTTCCTGGATGGTGCCGTCCTCGTTGATGCCGCCCAGCAGGTATTCAGACCCCAGGTTGGAGGTGAGAATCAGCACCGTATTCTTAAAGTCCACGGTACGGCCCTGGGAGTCGGTGATTCTTCCATCGTCCAAAACCTGAAGCAGAACGTTAAACACATCCGGGTGAGCCTTCTCCACCTCGTCAAAGAGGACCACAGAGTAGGGCTTCCGGCGGACGGCCTCCGTCAGCTGACCGCCTTCCTCGTAGCCCACATATCCCGGAGGCGCTCCGATGAGACGGGAGACGGAGAACTTCTCCATATACTCGGACATATCGATCCGCACCAGGTTGTTTTCATCGTCGAACAGGGCCTGAGCCAGGGTCTTTGCCAGTTCCGTCTTACCTACACCCGTGGGTCCCAGGAACAGGAAGGAACCGATGGGCCGTCCGGGATCCTGGATGCCGGCACGGCTTCTCTGGATAGCCTCGGTGACAGCGGTCACAGCCTCATCCTGACCGATGACCCGTTTGTGCAGCGTCTCGTCCAGATGCAGCAGCTTCTCCCGCTCTCCCTGGACCAGCCGGGACACGGGGATTCCGGTCCACCGCTCCACAATCCTGGCAATCTCCTCGTCGGTCACCCGGTCACGGAGAATGTTGCTCTCCCTGGCGCTCTGGGCACGGCGCTCCTCTTCCTCCAGCTGCCGCTTGGCCTCGGGGAGACGGCCATATTTCAGCTCGGCGGCCTTCTCCAAATCGTAGTTTCGCTCGGCGGCCTCCACCTGCCGATTCAGGTCCTCGATCTGTTCCCGCAGCTGCTGCACCCGACCGATGGCGTTTTTCTCGTTCTCCCACTGGGCTTTCATGGCGTTGAACCTGTCCCGTTCCTCCGCCAGCTCCTTTTGCAGCTGGGTAAGACGGCCCTTGGACAGCTCGTCCTCTTCCTTTTTCAGCGCCGCCTCCTCAATCTCCATCTGGATGATCTTCCGGGACACAGCGTCCAGCTCTGTGGGCATGGAGTCCATCTCCGTCCGGATCTGGGCGCAGGCCTCGTCCACCAGATCGATGGCCTTGTCCGGCAGGAACCGGTCGGTGATATACCTGTGGGACAGGGTGGCGGCGGCAATGATGGCGGAGTCCGCAATTTTGACGCCGTGGAACACCTCGTACCGCTCCTTCAGTCCACGAAGGATGGCAATGGTATCCTCCACTGTGGGCTCATCCACCTGTACCGGCTGGAACCGGCGCTCCAGGGCGGCGTCCTTTTCAATATACTGCCGGTATTCGTCCAGGGTGGTGGCGCCGATGCAGTGCAGCTCACCCCGGGCCAGCATAGGCTTTAACAGGTTGCCCGCGTCCATGCTGCCCTCGGTCTTGCCCGCGCCCACAATGGTGTGCAGCTCGTCGATGAACAGGATGATCTGACCCTCGGACTCCTTGACCTCGTTCAGCACGGCCTTCAGCCGCTCCTCAAACTCGCCCCGGTACTTGGCGCCGGCAATCAGGGCGCCCATGTCCAGGGAGAAAATGGTCTTGTCCTGGAGGGACTTAGGCACGTCCTTTTTCACAATCCGCTGGGCCAGTCCCTCGGCAATGGCGGTTTTACCTACGCCAGGCTCGCCAATGAGCACAGGGTTATTCTTGGTTTTCCGGGAGAGAATCCGGATCACATTCCGGATCTCCTCGTCCCGTCCGATAACCGGGTCCATCTTCTGCTCTCTGGCCCGCTTCACCAGATCCGTGCCATACTTTTCCAGAGCGTCATAGGTACCCTCCGGGCTGTCAGAGGTGACACGCTGGTTGCCGCGGACGGATTGCAGAGCTTTCAGAACCCCCTCTTTGGTAATGCGGTAAGTGGAGAATATCTCCTTCACGCCGCCCCGGGCGGTTTCCAGAAGGCCCAGGAACAGATGCTCCACGGAGACGAATTCGTCCTTCATCACCTTGGCCTGTTCCTCGGCGGCGGTAAAGGCGGCATCCACATCGGCGGAAATATAGAATTTGTCCGCCTCCCGGCTGGTCTTCACCCCGGGGATCTTCCGAAGTTCCGCGTTGGCGGCGGCCTCCAGGCTTTCCACTGTCACATCCATTTTCCGCAGAAGCTGCGGGATCAGGCCGCCCTCCTGCTGTAAAAGGGCCAGCAGCAGATGCACCTGCTCCAATTGCTGATGGCTGTTGCTCTGCGCCAAATTCTGCGCGCTCTGGACAGCTTCCAGAGACTTTTGCGTATAGCTGTTAAAATTCATAAAGCTATCCTTCCTTTCTTCTGGAAGCTCTGAATCAATCGCCTGCGGCTGAACGCGGATCTTGTCAATTGAATCAGCGCTTCCGGTTTTAGCACTCTCGCAGTTAGAGTGCTAATTCATTTGTTTTCACTATACTCCATTTTTCCAAAAAGTCAAGGCCCCCATCCAAAATAGCACAAAAAATTCACATTTGTGATTTTTGCCAAAATACGGCTCATTTTTTCTACCGTCTTAATACTCATTTAACAATTTACCTCTTGTTTTTTAACAGCACATGGGATATAATAAAGCTATCAAAAAGATATTACTTCCTTTTTCATTTTCTTACCTCTCTTTTTCTCTGAGAAATCCCCGATCTGGTCTGGTCAACCGGATTGGGGATTTCTCATACTCTTTTCCGGAACCCGGGCAAAGAATAATATTCATTTTCCTGTGTATATTATTCATTCCATTTCCCATCCAAACCTGCATATTTCATCCGCATATTTGAATATTCCATGCCATTTTGTATATTTTTGTGTTATTTTTTAAATATGCAGGGATATTTTCCCTCACCATTGTATAATTAGCCAATTGACGATGAATAATATTCGGTGTATAATGCAACCATCTTAAATCCAGGGCACGAAGCCCCGGATCGCGAGAGGTAATATTCCATTATTTAAAGGAGAGTATGATTATGAAAAAGGTTATCGCCATCGTATTGACCACACTGATGGTTCTGTCCCTGTTCGCTGGCTGCGGCAGCAAGACCGAGCCCACCGCCACCACCGCGGCCGCAGTGACCACTGCTCCCGCCGCCGAGACCGAAGCTCCCGCTGCAGAGACGGAAGCTCCCGCCGCCGAGACCGAAGCCACGCTGACCACCGTGGAAGCCGGCAAGCTGATTATGTCCACCAACGCCTCCTTCCCTCCCTATGAAATGACCACCGACGACGGCGGCTTTGAGGGCATCGACGTAGAGATCGCCGGAGCCATCGCCGAAAAGCTGGGCCTGGAGCTGGTTGTGGACGACATGGACTTCGACGCCGCGCTGCTGGCTGTTCAGCAGGGCAAGTCCGACATCGTGATGGCCGGTGTTTCCGTCACTGACGAGCGTCTGCTGGTCATGAACTTCTCCGACAGCTACGCCACCGGCATTCAGTCCGTTATCGTCAAGGAAGGTTCCGAGGTGAACATGGATAACCTGGGCGAGCATATGATCGGCTGCCAGAGAGGCACCACCGGTTACATCTACGCTTCCGGCGACTACGGCGACGACCATGTCACCGCCTATGACAACGGCGCTTCCGCTGTCCAGGCTTTGATGAACGGTCAGGTTGACTGCGTTATCATCGACAACGCTCCCGCTACCGAGTATGTGGCCGCCAACGCCGGTCTGACCCTGCTGGACGGCGCGTGGGTGGAGGAGTCCTACGCCATCGGCATCAACAAGGACAACACCGCCCTGCTGGACGCTGTGAACCAGGCTCTGGCTGAACTGACTGCTGACGGCACTGTTCAGGCCATCATCGACAAGTACATCGCCGCGTAATTTCATCAAATTAGCCAAAGGGCGGGTCTCCCGCCCTTTGGCCATGCAAATCTATAAAATGAAGAATGGGGAATTGACAAGCAGCTTGCTTCTTTTCCGGCCCAATTCTCTATTCTTCATTTTATAATAATGTAAGGGGAATGTATTGTGGAAACTTACGAACTGTGGAAGCCCTTGGTTCGCGCCGGTGAAGCCACCGGCTGGCAAAGCTTTTATGTAAAATTCTTTCAGGCCTTTCTGGAAAATGATCGCTGGCGCTCCTATTTAAACGGTGTCGGCACCACCCTGCTGGTCACCGCCATGGCTCTGACCATCGGTGTGATCCTGGGTATCATCGTGGCAATGATCCGTACCGCCCATGACCAGCAGCGCCCTGGCAAGAAAAACTTCCTTCTGGGGCTGATCAACGCTGTCTGCCAGGTATACGTCACCGTAATCCGGGGCACGCCCATGATGGTGCAGCTGCTCATTATGGGCTTCGTCATCTTCTCCTCCTCCCGGAATTACACCCTGGTCGGCGCTCTGACCCTGGGCATCAACTCCGGCGCTTACGTCTCCGAAATTATCCGGGGCGGCCTGATGGCTCTGGATCCCGGTCAGGCGGAGGCGGGCAGAAGCCTGGGCCTCAATTATATCGACACCATGCGCTTTATCGTGATTCCTCAGGCTTTTAAGGCCATCCTGCCCTCCCTTGGCAATGAGTTCATTATCCTGCTGAAGGACACCTCTCTGATCACCGTCATCGGCGGCAAGGAGCTGGTTTACGCCGCCCAGGCCATCTACGGCCGCACCTATGAGCAGATGTTCCCATTGATCGGCATCGCCTGCGTCTATCTGGTTTTGGTCATTATCTTCAGCTATTTGGTTTCTCTGCTTGAAAGGAGGCTGCGTCAAAGTGATCGTCGTTAATAATCTGTGTAAATCCTTCGGAGATCATCAGGTTCTGAAGAACATCTCCGAGCATATCTATCCCGGGGAAAAGGTGGTCATCATCGGGCCCTCCGGCTCCGGCAAATCCACCTTCCTGCGCTCCCTCAACCTCCTGGAGCAGCCCACCTCCGGCTCCATCTCCTTTGAGGGCACCGTAATCACCGATACCAAAACGGACATTGATTTGATCCGCCGTCAGATGGGCATGGTGTTCCAGCACTTTAACCTGTTCCCCAATATGACTATCCTGAAAAACATCACCCTGGCTCCTGTCCGCACCGGTCTGATGACGCAAAAGGAAGCGGAGGAAAAGGCCATGCAGCTTCTCACCCGGGTGGGTCTGGAAGGCAAGGCAAGTGCCTACCCCAACCAGCTCTCCGGCGGCCAGAAGCAGCGGATCGCCATTGTCCGCGCCCTGGCCATGAATCCCAAGGTCATGCTCTTTGACGAGCCCACCTCCGCTCTGGATCCGGAAATGGTTGGCGAGGTGCTTAACGTTATGAAGGAGCTGGCAGCCGACGGCATGACCATGGTGGTGGTCACCCACGAAATGGGCTTTGCCCGGGAGGTTGGCAGCCGGGTGCTGTTTATGGACGAGGGTCAGATTCTGGAGCAAAACACTCCTGCCGAGCTGTTCGGCAATCCCCAGAACCCCAGACTGAAAGATTTCCTGTCCAAGGTACTATAAAGCGAGATCCCCATGCTGCATAAGCAGCATGGGGACTTTTCTACTCAAGCACATGCTCCAAGCCCATCCGCAAAATGGTTTTCACATGATCGTCAGCCAGGGAATAAAGGAGGTTCTTCCCCTCCCGCCGGAACTTAATCAGATGCATCTGCTTCAGAATCCGCAGCTGATGGGAAATGGCGCTCTGGCTTAAGTCCACCGCCTCAGCGATATCCGTTACACACAGCTCCCGCTCAATGAGCAGAGACAAAATGTGTACCCGGGTAGCGTCCGCAAAGCCTTTAAACAGCTCCGCAATATTATCCATGGTTTCCTTTTCGGGTATGGCCTGCATTCGGACGCCTCCTTTTATAGTCTTTGTGTCTATTGTACCGTATTTTCAGAAATTTGCAACCTTTTTATTCCCGCAATTCCCGTCCGGCTCCTCCATACATAATTTTCCCTCACTTGGGTTACATTGTATTTGCGGGCTTTTTGCTGTCCCGCCGCCCCATTTGTCCGGCGGTCAAAGGGAATTTCTTCGACTTTTTCTATTAATTTTTTATAAAGGGTCTTTCCAAAGAGTTTTAAGTGTGATATAGTATTCTAAGTTTACTCTGCGAATTAAGAGGCGATGATTATGAGAGATCTGTCCAAGGTTTCCGTGGTTTTGCCCTCCCTGGACCCGGATGAAAAGCTGAACGCCGTCATTGACGGACTGCTCCAATACGGCTTTACCGATATTATTCTGGTCAACGACGGAAGCAAACCGGAAAATCTTCATTATTTTACCGAGGCCGCCGCGGCCCATCCCGAAATTCACCTGCTTCACCACGAGATCAACCGTGGTAAGGGTGCCGCCCTGAAAAACGCCTTCCGGTGGTTCCTCCAGAACCGGCCCGACGGCTTGGGCGTGGTCACCGTGGACGGCGATAACCAGCACCACCCGGAAGACACCCGCGCCTGCTGCGAGCATATGCTTGACACCGGCCGCTGTACCCTGGGCTGCCGTGACTTCACCTTAGACCATGTGCCGAAGCGCAGCCGGTTTGGCAACCATACCACCTCTCTGGTCTTCAAGCTCTTCTGCGGCATGACCATTTCCGATACCCAGACAGGGCTTCGGGCCATTCCCCGGGACGCCCTGGAAACCATGGTGAATGTCTCCGGCGACCGGTTTGAGTATGAGACCAACATGCTCCTGGCCTTTAAGGATAACGGTATTCCCTTTGACGAGGTGAAAATCCGTACTGTCTACATTGAGGAAAACAAAAGCTCCCACTTCCGGGTGATCCACGACTCCTGGCGGATCTACAAGCTGATCCTTGCCCACTTCTTCCGCTATACCCTCAGCTCCTTTGTCAGTGCCGTTGTGGACACCGCCGCTTTCAGCCTGCTGAGCGGCCTGTTCTCCCATTTCCTCACCGGCTTCTCCCTGACCGCCGCCGCCGGTGTGCTGGCCAGAGTGATTTCCTCCCTGTTAAACTTCTTTATGAACAAGAAGCTGGTCTTCAAAACCCATGTGGACACCAAAAAGGCCATGCTTCGCTACTACTGTCTGGCACTGCCTCAGATGGGCGTCCAGGTGCTGCTCACCCAGGGTGTGTATTACCTGCTGCATATCAGCGACAGGGCCAATACTCTGCGCACTTTTGTTTACGCCATCGTTATGGTGGTTCTCTACTTCATCAGCTATATGATCCAGCAGCGCTGGGTCTTCGCCCCCCGAAAATCCGAATGAGAGGTTAACATCTATGGCTAAGAAATTAAATTCCGATACTCCCATGGAGCCTCAGAAGAAAAAGAAGAAGGGCAGCGGCCTTCTTGGCCGGATCATCCGCCGGTTCTTCCTGCTCCTGTTCACGGTTATTTTCCTGGCAGTGGCTGCCCTGATTCTGGTGATGAACCTGATCTTCAACGGCCCCTCCCCTGCCGCCCGGGACGTGCTCACCATGTCCCTGATTGAGGCCAGCGCCACCAAGTGGGTGCCCGCTCTGTTCATTGGTGAAGACACCGTGGCTGAGATCCGAACCGGTACGGACGTCCAGCTTCAGGAGGAACAGACCGACACCTCCAAAGTAGTCATTCAGAAGTACAACGCCATCTCCTCCGGAAGCGACGAATGGGCCAATTTCTCCGACGGCATCCGCATTGAAGAGGTCTACGGCGATACCTACACCGCCCATGTCATGATTGTTCGGGATCCTTCTCAGGTGTATATGGGCATTTCCACCCAGGGCGGCTTCTCCACCGCCGTCCCCGGCAAGCGCATCAACGTTGCCATTGAGGACGAAGGGGCCATTGCCGCCATCAACGCCGGCGCCTTTAACGACGACGGCACCGCCAGCTCCTACGTAGGCTCCACTCCCCTGGGTCTTGTTATGTCCGAGGGGAAGGTGGTCTGGACCTCCGGCAAGCAGCCCGGCCTGGAGGGCTTCGCCGGGTTTAACGAGGATAACATCCTGGTGGTTTCCCAGAAAAACCTGACTCAGTCCGAGGCCCAGGCCCAGGGCATCCGGGACTGCTGCTGCTTTGGCCCCGCTCTGATTATCAACGGCGAGGTCAACCCCACCGCCTACAATGACAAGTCCGGTTATAACCCCCGTACCGCCATCGGCCAGAGAAGCGACGGTGCCGTGATTTTTGTATGCATCGACGGCCGTCAGGCCGGTTCCCTGGGCGGCACCTACGCGGATATCATCAACATTATGCAGGAATACGGCGCTGTCAACGCCTGCAACATGGACGGCGGCTCCTCCTCCGTTATGATGTACCGGGATACGGAGGGCCGCTACGGCGAGGCCGGTGAGGTCGTCATGGTCAACAACTACTCCCTGCTCCAGTCTCAGCCCAGACGGATGCCGAACTTCTGGATGGTTCGGCCCGCATCCTAAGGGAAGGAGGAATCACGTATGTACAAAGGTAAATTCGACCAAAAGGGCAAGTCCTCCTCCACGGATGTGAAGGAGTTACTCCAGCAGCGGGAGCAGGAGGCGGCCCGTGCCGCTGCCCGAAGGGCTGCCGGAGCTTCCCAGGCCCCAAGACCCGCTTCCTCCCAGCCTGCCGCCAACCGGCCCCAGACCCGCCCCGCCCCTGCGCCCCAGCAGCAAAACGCCAAGCGTCCCCCTGTCACCTCCGCCCCCGTAAAGCCCCAGAAGCGCGGACCTCGTCTGGGCGGCGTGATCTTCTATACCCTGTATTTTCTGTTTATCCTGATTTTCTTCGCCGGCACCTTCCTGGGTCTGAACTGGCTCAACGGCTGGCTGGGCGATTACGAAGCCTCTCAGCCCACGGTAAAGGCGGAGCAGGTCTTCCAGCAGTATTTTGTGAACGCCGATTGGGGCAGCCTCTATGACGCCGCGGGCATGACCGACTCCCCCTATGAGAGCAAAGAGCAGTTTGTCTCCTATATGGAGCAGAAGGTCGGCTCCTCTGAGCTGAGCTATCTGCGCACCTCCAACGGCCTATCCAACGACAAGAAGTACAACATTCTTCTGGGGGACGAGAAAATCGCCGCCTTTACCCTGACAGACCGCAACGAGGTCAAGACCGCTTCCCTGACCAATATGAGTGACCTGGACTTAAACGAGCTGAGCAAGATCCCCGACTGGCAGCTGGGCAGTGTGGAAATCTTCGTCCAGCGTACCGGCACCTACCGGATTGTGAAGACAAACGGCCACCGTGCCCTGGTCAACGGCGTGGAGCTGGACGATTCCCACATCATTCAGATCGCCACCACCCTGGCGGAGGAATACCTGCCCTCCGATACCACCGGCACCAGCATGTGTACCCAGGAGGTCACCGGCCTGTTTGCCCAGCCCACCGTCACGGTGTTTGACGAAAAGGGCAACGAGATGCAGGTGACCTACGACGAAGACACCCGCACCTTCACCGAGCGCACGGAAAGCAACACCATGAATGCCGAGCAGGAGGATGCCATCCGCAATGCCGCCCATACCTTCTGTCAGTGGATGATTAAGGAGGTCACAAACCGGGCCACCGTGGCGAAATACTTTGATCCCGCCGGAGATACCTACTCCGACATTGTCAGAACCACGGAGCTGTGGATGCAGGATCACAGCGGCTACGAGTTTGCCGACGAAAAGATCAGCGACTTCACCCTCTACAACGACAGCATCTTCTCCGCCCGGATCACCCTGACCCTGAAGGTCACCCGTACCGACGGCACCGTAAAGGACTTCCCCTACGCCTCCTCCATGTTCTTCCAGAAGAACGACAGCGGCAGCTGGCTGTGTACCAAGGCCACCAACAAGGATATTTCCCAGCCCGTGGGCAAGGTTCGTCTGACCTTCATGGTGAACGACCAGGAGATTTTCAGCAACTTCTTTGAAACCGACGCCACCGAGATCGTCACCCCCGCCATCTCCCCTGTCCCCGAGGGCCAGGTCTTCACCGGCTGGGCCAGGAAGGAAGTGGACAATGGTGTCACCACCTGGGTCCTCATGTTCCAGCCCGACGAAAGCGGCCGCGTGTCCATTCCCGAGGGAAACAACCTGGAGCCTATGACCCTGTATGCCCTGTTTGAGGCTGCCGGTTCCGCTTCCGCTGGGGAAGCCGTTCCCGAGACCACAGAAGGAGGCACGTAATTCATGTTAGAGCTTCTGAATATGCTGGCAGTGTCCTTTGACCTGCCCATTCTGGACTGGATCCAGGCCAACCTAAAAAACGGTTTTGGCGACGTGTTCTGGCCGATCATCACCCTGTTTGGTGACGGCGGCATCTTCTGGATCGGCGTGGCGGTTGTGCTGCTGATCTTCCCCAAGACCCGAAAAACCGGCATCGGCATGGGTATTGCCCTGTTTATAGGCGTGATTGTGTGTAATGTCACCATGAAGCCTCTGATTGGGCGGATACGGCCCTACGACTTTCAGGAGCAAAATCTGGGCGTTATCATCCCTCTGCTTCGTGACCGGCTCCACGACTATTCCTTCCCCTCCGGGCACACCATCGCTTCCTTTGAAGCGTCGGTGGTAATCTTCCGGAACTACAAGAAGGCGGGGATTGCGGCCATCCTTCTGGCCTTCCTGATTGCCTTCTCCCGGCTGTATATGTACTATCACTACCCGACTGACGTGCTGTTCTCCATGGTGGTGGGCACCATCTTTGCCATCATCGGCGATAAGCTGGCCGGGGGGATTGTGAAGAAGCTTCCCCATGGGAAATACGAAAAGCTACAGTAAATTACACTGATATTCCTGCAGAATTGAGTTCTTTTAAAGGTCATTTTAGTATTAGAAAACCATCCCGGACGCAGACGCATCCGGGATGGTTCTTTTCTCTCCAAAAAATTCCGGGCCAGGAAAACCTTCCTGACCCAGTTTTCTATTGTCATGTCTGCTGAATAAGTCGCCAAA
>DEUP01000029.1 GCA_002362625.1 Clostridiales bacterium UBA3259 | reverse complement strand
TTATCCATCCCTCTGCGGTGACAACTTCCGCTAGGGTTGTGCTTCACCCAAATCCAAGGTCTGGACAATGAAAATATCGGTGCGCCGGGTCAACGCTCAGATCCTGCCTTAGGGCATTCCAGCCACCGTTGCGGCAATCGGTGCTGTTTTGGTTGCATTCGTCTGTTTAGTGCTTTGCCTAATTGCATTGATTTGATAACCTATGAAAAACCTATCAGTATGTAATTATGGAGAAAGGTCGGAACTGACAAATCCAGTTTAACGATAGCACTAACAGGGTTTCAAAATGCGAAGGGGTTTCACTTTTACCTTAGATAGTTTCACATTTTTTGAAACCCTGTGAAACCATACGACCTCGTAGCATTATTGTCATCTGTTTCCATAACCGGACACCAATTTTGATACAATGTGTATCTTGATTGGTGTCCGCTTTTTTGCAAAAGCCTCTATTTACAAGGTTTTTCCTATACGCAAATTACAAGCACAAATTGGACGTCCGGCAGAAATTATTTTGTGTCTATAGCCCCTTTGATTACCAAACAGGACATCTAATGGCATCATCAGGAATTCCGCTCGGCTATGCTGGATAACGGAAACACACGCATTCATTTGAAGCCCTGTGAACTGACGAAACACGGATCCGTGAAACTATACAGAAAATGTCCTTTTCAAAATTAATCCCGGTGCTGTTTTGGCACCGGGATTTGCCGCGAATGCGTCCTTGGAAATCTCTGAATAAATCATTTGCAGCAGCCGTCCGATCTTCTGCTTCAATCGCGCGTCATCGAAGCACCAAACACATATCCAAACAGACGCAAGATTTTTTCGATGAAAGGCGCAAAAACCTTGCGTTGTTCCGTACACACTAAGTAATTCTCCCCTACCGGCTCTCCCCAAAGAAGAACAGCGCCAGCATTCCCGGCCCCACATGGGCGCCGGTGAATGGCTCATGGGGACAGACAATCAGTTCCTTTGGCGGGCAGATCTCGTTAATCCGCCGGGCCAGAGCCTCCGCTTCCTCGGGGCAGTCCCCGTGGGTGATGGCAACCCGCTGGTTTTCCGGATGGTACGCCCGGGTGCGGTATTTCTCCACGATGGCATCCACAGCCTTCTTCCGGCCCCGGTACTTGCCGCAGGCCACAATATGCCCTGTGGCGTCGCCCCAAAGCATGGGCTTGATGTTCAACATGGTGCCAATGGCGGCGGTGGCGCCGCTGATCCGGCCTGTGCGCTTCAGGAAGTTTAAATCATCCACAGTGAAGTACTGCAGCAGCCCCATAACCTCTTTGTCCAGAATGTCCGCCGCTTCCTCCGCGGTCTTCCCTTCCGCACGGAGATCCGACGCCCGGCAGGCCAGCAGGCCTGTACCAAAGCCAGCGCCCAGGGAGTCAACGAGCCGGACAGTCCGGTTCGGGAATTCCTCCTTCAACTCCCCCATGGCAATCCAGGCCGACTGGACGGTGCCGCTGATGCCCGAGGACATGCCCACATAAATAACATCCAAACCCTTTTCCAGCTCCGGGCGGAAGTGGTTCAGAAACCGCTGGGTATTGATCAGGCTGGTTTTCATCACCGAGCCATGGCGAAGCTTCTCGTAATAATCGTGGGAATCGAAGGCGTCGATATCCCCAGTAAAAACACCCGGCTCCCCATCCAGAACATAGCTGCAAGGAAGTACACGGATATCCAGTTCCGATAGCATACGGCCTGGCAGATTGGAGCATCCATCGGTGAAGACTGTGAATGACATGGTTTATCCCTCCATTGATATATAACATTATTATTTTAAACCCTTTAGGAGGAAAAGTAAAGGCTTTACGGCGCAAATTATCCAAATGTAGGGCTTTTTAAGGACTCTACTCCCAGTAGAATTCGGGAACTCACAGTAGAATATCAGCTTTTCGTCCATTTTTCTCCAGAATCAGAGTTGCTTTCCGGATTCTGGAAAGGGAAAATTTGCATTGCGGTTCCAGAAATTTTATGGTATGATAGGAAGAAAAAGGCTGTGCCCATGGCATCGCCATCAACTGGAGGAAAGAACCTATGTGCAATCCCTATTTTGACAATATCACGAAAAACTTCGGCTTTGGTTTTATGCGTCTTCCCATGATCGGCGAGGATGTGGACATCCCGCAGACCAAGCAGATGGTAGACATGTTTCTGGGAAACGGCTTTTGCTATTTCGACACCGCCCACGGCTATATCGGCGGAAAAAGTGAGCTTGCCATCGGGGAATGCCTGGCTTCCCGATACCCAAGAGACAAATTCATTCTCACCAATAAGCTCTCCGGAAACTACTTTGAAACCCGGGAGGACATCCGCCCCCTGTTTCAGCAGCAGCTGGAGGCCTGTCGTGTGGACTACTTTGATTTCTATCTCATGCACGCCCTGAACGCCCAGTCCTTTGCCCGGTACAAGGAGGCAGGCGCCTTCGAAACCGCTTTACAGCTGCGGGAGGAAGGGAAAATCAAGCATCTGGGCATTTCCTTCCACGATAAGGCGGCGGTGCTGGATCAGATCCTCACAGAGGTTCCCCAGATTGAAGTCGTCCAGATTCAATTTAACTATGTGGATTTCGAGGACGAAAAGGTGGAATCCCGGAAGTGCTATGAGGTCTGCCGGAAGCACAATAAGCCTGTTATCGTCATGGAGCCTGTAAAGGGCGGGTCTCTGGTGAATCTTCCGCAGTCTGCCCAGAAGGTTTTTGACAAGCTTCAGAGCGGCTCCAACGCCAGCTACGCCATCCGCTTCGCGGCGGGCTTTGAAGGAATGATGATGGTACTGTCCGGTATGAGCAGCTTAGCGCAGATGGCGGACAACCTGTCCTTCATGAAGGATTTTCAGCCCCTTTCTTCCGAAGAGCAGGCAGCTGTGGAGAAGGTGCGTGTGATCTTCCGGAATCAGGCCCTGATCCCCTGCACCGGCTGCCGGTACTGCACCGAAGTCTGTCCCCAGGAAATCCCCATTCCTGAGATATTCGCCCGGCTGAATGACAAACGGAAAGGTCAGGCGGCAGATCTAAAGGATCTTCCCGGAGGCAGGCCCCAGGACTGCGTTCGCTGCGGCAGCTGTGAGAATATCTGTCCCCAGAATCTGAGCATCCGCGAGCTGCTGGTGGTTGCATCGGAGGAAATGGACGCTTGAGCACATATTAAGGTCCCCTCCGGCGTTTTTGTGCCGGAGGGGACCTTCTTACTCGTCCTGCATGGTGTAGAGCACCAGGATAAAGGCCGTTATGAAAAAAGGCAGGCTGACGGACACCAGAATCAGACCATCCAGCAGCTTCCCACACAGGGTTTGAAGCTTTCCGGGGCTTTCTGTTTTTTCCGTTTGGATGCACTTCTGTTCCTGCTGAACGCTCCGGCTCAGCAGCAGCGTCCGTGAGGTTGCAAAGACGGCAATTACAAAAAACAAAATAAAAATAAACAGCCTTCGTTTACCCATGTAATTCCTCTCCTTTTACAATGGTATATTCTATTTCCACGGCAGCGTCTCCCCAGGCTCTGCCGATGGTTTCTTAAGCTAACGGGTCGGAGGGCACCGGCGTCAGGATCCGTTCACTGTAGATCAGCCGCGCGCCGTCGTCATACCCAATGAGGGTCTGAGCGGCTTCCCGCTCTCCTTTGGCATCAAATAAGTACACGTCCGCCCCGTGCTGGGTGCCGGACAGGGTGATTGTCACCGCGCCGCGGCTGGACAGGCCGGAGAAGGTGAAGGTATACGTCCCGCTCTCCGTGAAGGGCTGCTCCTGAAGCTGATCCTCACAGGCGGCGCTCACGATTACCTCGTCCCCTTCCTCGACTGTCCCGGTTACAGTCACGGATACTGTGGCGATATAGCCCGTTTCCCGGGAGGAAGCGTACACCGTGCGGGTAATGGAGGCGTCGGAAAGCAAAACGGTTACCGGCTCCATAGGCTCCAAATTGCAGAAATAGGTATAAAGAGATTCTATGTTTTTTGCCGTATTCTCCGTCTCCTGCTGAGGCAACGCCTCCACCCCTTCCTCCGGTTCCAGGACACCGCCAAACAGTGCGTTGACGCTGTAGCCGCTGCCGCAGGCCAGCTTCCACAGGGCGATCTGGGCCGCCGAGACGGCCTCTCCGCTTTGCAGGTTCTGGATTTCCGGGAGACCCATGGCCCTCAGCCACAGGTTGGCCTCCTCCTGCAGGGTTTCAACAGCCACCATGGGATACCCCTTTTTCACAATGGCCCGAAGCTTTCCCGCCGTGGTGTCAGAAAAATAGGCGCTGTCCTCCAAATTCATCCGGCGGTATCCTGCACCGATAGGCGTTCTTGCCCCGGCATCGGCGCTGTAGACAGACACCCTGTGTCCGTCCTGTCCGGTAAACTCATAGAGAATCGGGACAGTCCTCCCGGAAGCGCCTCCCTGGAGCACCGTATGGTCTACGGTAAAAGGGGATATGAAGTTTGTTCCGGAGCAGCTCAGGGTGTATGGATCCGCCTGGTGGGCCTGGACGGTCTGCGCCAGCAGGGGCAGAGTCAGAAGCAAGGCGGCCAGAGTTAACCTGGGTTTCATAACAGGTCTTCCTTTCTTTCTTTTTTACCCAGTTTACCACAAGTCCTGTGTCAGCTTTTGCCGGAATCGGGCAAGCTTCGGGAAAAATCCCCCTTTCTCCGCTTCATCCAGGAAAGTCCGGCTTTCCCAGGCTTTACACAGTTAAAAACCTGTGGTATAATTGTCGAAAATCAGGAGGTACGATATGAAGCTTGTATTACTCACCGCCCTGGGTGTAGGCGGCGCAACCATCTTTGGAAGCGTGATAGGCTTTCTCTTTAAAAAAATATCCCACGCCTTCAGCGACATCGTTCTGGCCTTCGCCGCCGGTGTCATGCTGGCTGCCGCTGTGCTGGGTCTGATTCTTCCCTCCCTGGACTACGGCGGAAGGTATGGCATTCTCATTACCATCGCAGGGATTTTCGCCGGCGCCCTGTGCCTGAATCTCATGGATCGGCTGGTGCCCCATCTCCACCGACTGGTAGGCGTGGATCCGGAGAAGCATCCCGGCAACGCCAACCTCAACCAGGTGCTTTTATTCGTCTCTGCCATCGCCATCCACAATCTGCCCGAGGGCATCGCCGCCGGTGTGGGCTTCGGCTCTGAGAATACTGCCGAGGCGATTCTCATTGCGGGAGGCATCGCCCTGCAGAATATCCCGGAAGGCATGGTCATCATCGGGCCAATGCTGGCCGCCGGGATCTCTCCCAAGAGAACCTTCCTCTGCGCTCTGGCTACCGGGCTGGTGGAGGTGATAGGCACCCTGCTGGGGTATTTCGCCGTGTCCCTTGCCTCTGCGATTCTCCCCTTTGCCCTGGCCTTCGCGGGAGGCACCATGCTGTATGTCATCAGCGACGAGATGATCCCTGAGACCCATCACAATGACGCCTGCGGGGTGACCTACGCCCTTCTGTCAGGCTTCTGCCTCATGCTGCTGTTTGACGTGCTTCTCGTATGAATATCATCGGAAAGGACTTCATCATGGAAAAGGCTTTTTTATTTGATCTGGACGGCACCCTCACCGACTCCGGAGAAGGAATCATCAACTGTGCCGCTGCTGCTCTGGAGCATTTCGGCCTTCCCATCCCCACACGGGAGGAGATGCGGGTCTTCGTTGGCCCTCCCCTCCACGAAACCTTCCTGAAATTCGGCATAAAACCGGATCAGACCGAGGAGGCCATACAAGTCTATCGGGAGCGGTACATTCCTATCGGGAAGTTCGAAAATACTCCCTATCCCGGAATTGAGGACGTTTTACGAACTCTGAAAAACGCCGGTCATAGGCTGTATGTGGCTACCTCCAAGCCGGAAAAAACCTCCGTGGAGATTTTGGAGCACTTCGGTCTTGCGAAATACTTTGACCGGATCTGCGGCGCGTCCATGGATCTGTCCCGTTATTCCAAGGAGGATGTTATCGCTTACCTGCTGGAGGAAAACGGGCGGTCTGACAACATGGTCATGATTGGCGACACCAAATTTGACGTTCTTGGCGCCAAAGCTCACGACATTCCCGCCGTGGGCGTAGCCTGGGGCTACGGCGAGGTATCCGAAATGCTGGAGGCCGGTGCTGTACAAATCGTCTATACGATGGAGCAGCTGCAAGCGTACCTCCTGAAATAAGCAAAGGTACAGAAAGGCAGACATAATATGGTGATTGGCATTTTCGGCGAAAGCTGTACAGGCAAGTCCACCCTTGCGGATAGGCTGAAAGCCCTTCTTGGCGCGGAAGTTTATACGGGCAAGGATTATTTGCGGCTTGCAAAGAATGAAGCCATCGCGCAAAAACTTTTTCAAAGGGAGCTGGATGCGGCTATGTCCGGCGGGCATGTAATCTATGTAATTTCAGAACCGAAGCATTTGCGTTTGCTGCCGGAAAAGGCCCTTAGGGTCCTCGTCACGTCAGATTTAGACACAATCAAGCAGCGCTTCGCTCAACGAATGCGGGGCAATCTGCCTGTGCCCGTTGCCGCCATGCTTGAAAAAAAGCACGGTTTGTTTGATTCGGAGGCATATGATATTCATGTTGTTTCCGATACCTGTAATTTGGATTGCGTATGCAAGGAAATTCAGACAATTTTAGAAGTTCGGGGCAGCCTGCCTCATGCAGCAGAATGAAGAGGTTAGAATATGAAAATTACAAGCATTCGTCTGGGCCGGATCTCCGTCCCTCTGCGCACCCCTTTTAAAACCGCTCTGCGCAGCGTAAACAGCGTGGAAGACATCATCGTGGAAATCCAGACCGATTGCGGAAAAATCGGCTACGGTGAGGCCCCTCCCACAGGCGCCATCACCGGGGATACCACCCTCGCCATCATTGGCGCCATCCAGGATCACATTGAAAAGACCATTGTTGGCCGGGATGTGGAGGACTTAGAACCCCTGCTTCAGGCGGTTCAGCGCTCTATTGTGGGCAATTCCAGCGCAAAAGCCGCCGTGGATATGGCCCTGTGGGATCTGTATGGGCAGCTCTATGCCATTCCCGTTTATAAGCTGCTGGGCGGCGGCAGAAAGCAGCTGATTACGGACATCACCATCTCCGTTAACGATCCGCAGACCATGGCCCGGGACGCCCTTAATGCCCTGGCCCGGGGCTACGACTGCTTGAAAATGAAGGTCGGCGTGGATCCTGCGTTGGACGTACAGCGGCTGAAGGCCGTCCGGGAGGCCGTGGGCCAGGACATTACCATTCGCATTGACGCCAACCAGGCGTGGCAGCCCAAACAGGCGGTGCGGATTCTCAATGAGATGCAGGATAAGGGGCTGGACATTGAGCTGGTGGAGCAGCCGGTTTCGGCCCACGACTTTGAAGGGTTAAAGTATGTGACGGAGCGCAGCTACGTGCCGGTATTGGCGGACGAGGCGGTGTTCTCCCCTGAGGACGCCATGACCATTCTGAAAATGGGCGCGGCGGATCTCATCAACATCAAGCTCATGAAGTGCGGCGGCATTTATAACGCATTGAAAATTGCCAGCGCTGCCGAGGTTTACGGTGTGGAGTGCATGATCGGGTGCATGCTGGAGGCCAAGATCTCCGTCAACGCCGCGGTGCATCTGGCCTGTGCCAAAAATATCATCACAAAGGTGGATCTGGATGGGCCGGTGCTGTGCAGCGAAGATCCCATTCTGGGCGGCGCTGTGTTTGAGGAAAAGCAAATCACCCTTTCCGACGCCCCGGGCCTGGGTATTTCCGGGATTGAGGATGGGAAGGTTTCCTGGTTCTGGGACAGCAAGGCCGTGTGAACTGCATAAAAAATGCCACTGGACGTTTTTTCGTCTAAGTGGCATTTTTTCTTGACAAATTGGTCTATCCATGATAGACTTGAGAAAAGGTCTATTATAAATAGACCGCATGTAAGGAGGAATCCATATGGAAGACTACCGGCTGGGTGTGGTGGAAACCCGTTTCGCGGAATTGGTTTGGGCAAATGAGCCTATATCCTCCGGGGAACTGGTGAAGCTGTGCGCCAAAGAGCTGGAATGGAAGAAGTCCACCACCTACACTGTGCTGAAGAAAATGTGCGACAAGGGACTTTTCCAAAATGTCAACGGAACCGTCACTGCCCTGGTATCCCAGAAGGCCTTTCTTTCCGGGCAGAGCAGGCAGTTCGTAGCGGACACCTTTTCCGGCTCCCTGCCCGCGTTCATTGCGGCCTTCGCGGACAGCGATGGCTTAAGCGACAAAGATATTTTCGATATTCAAAGGATGATCGAAGCGTACAGAAGGAGGCATAAGGAATGACCGACGCGTTTTTAAAGCTGATGAATCTCAGCGTTACCGCAAGCTACCTGATTGTCGGGGTGCTGAGCCTGCGGCTGGTGCTGCGGAAGGTTCCCAAAACCCTGACTCTCTGGCTGTGGACTTTGGTGGGGCTGCGTCTGTCCATTCCCTTCCCCCTGGAAAGCGCCTTCAGCCTGATTCCCAAAGGGAACCCTATCCCGGCGGATATCGCCCTGTCCCCTGCCCCGGCCATTGACAGCGGAATTCCTGTCATTGACAAGGCCGTCAATCCAGTGATTGCCCAGAGCTTTACTCCGGATCCTCTGGTCAGTGCCAACCCCTTACAGCTCCTCTTGCCCGTGCTTGGGCTGGTGTGGCTTTTGGGGATCGGGGTCATGCTGGCCTATGCTCTGGTGAGCTACCTGCGGCTTCGGAAACGGGTAAGCGCTTCCCTGCGGCTTCGGGACAACATCTGCCTGTGCGATCACATCCCCACGCCCTTCCTGCTGGGGCTGGTAAAGTCCAGAATTTATTTGCCCTCTGACATGGCGCCGGAACTCCAAACTCACGTTCTGCGCCACGAATACGCCCATCTGCGCCACCACGACAACTGGTGGAAGATTCTGGGCTTCCTGCTGCTAAGCGTGTACTGGTTCCACCCTCTGGTGTGGGTATCCTATCTTCTCTTCTGCCGGGATCTGGAAATGGCCTGCGATGAGCGGGCGGTGAGAGATCTGAGCGAGGAAGACCGGAAGGCCTACTCCTGCGCCCTGCTGGCCTGTGCCGCGCCGAAGCATTCCCTGACCGTCTGTCCCGTGGCCTTTGGGGAGGGCAGCGTCAAGCATCGAATCCGGAATGTGCTGATGCTTCATAAGACTGCCCGGTGGGTGATCGCTCTGGTTTTGATGCTGGCGGGAATCACTGCCATCTGCTTTTTCACCGTGCCAAAGGAGAACCATTGGACGTTTCCCCCAGACAGTGAGAATCCCCCTGCCACTGCCCAGGCCGCTGTAGTACTTGACCGGGGCACCGGGGAAATCGTCTATTCCTATCAGCCAAACCAGCAGATCTATTCCCGGATCGCCTGCCACCTGGCCCTTGCCCTGACGGTTCTGCAGGATCATGGCCCGGAGGAGCTGGTGGACACCCGTGACTTGAACCTCATCTATCGGCTCCCGGACACTGACATCTACTATATGATCACTCCCAGTGCGGAAGACATGGAAACGATGCCCGTGAAGACCCTGCTGGCCCTTCCTCTCACGGCAACCGGAACCCACTATGACGCCATCTGCGCCCTGGCCCGATTTGACGCGGGAAGCGAGGAAGCCATGGTGGAAAAGATGAACAGCTTTGTCTCTTCCATTTGCCCCAATACCCATTTTACAGACCTTTATGGGTTTACCGATGGACAGTACACCACCGCTCAGGATCTGCTGACCCTGGTGGATCTGGCCCTGAAGGATCCTGTGATTTCCAAGCTATGGGAAGTCGCCATTCTCCTCCTTGATCCGGATCTCCAGGAGGACAGCCTCTATCCGACAAGAAACTACATGATGGACACAACGGTGACCACGGCCTTCTACGATCCCCGGGTTACCGGCGGCTTTGCCTCCATCAACGACCTGGTCATCACCGCCAAAGAGGATGGACAGGAGCTGATCTGTATTCTCCTTGGGGCGGAACGACGGATGGATGAAGAAATCAGTTATATCGTTACCTATTACGGAAATTTCGAGGAAATGGGCACACTGCTGAACACCGTTTTTGATGCGTGAACAAAAAGCGATTGCGGAGCCTATCCACAATCGCTTTCCCATTCTACTCAGGGGGCCAGAGCTTCCCGTATGTACTGCCTCGCCTGCATCGGCTCCAAATCCATGACCACACTTACCTCGCTGCCCAGCAGCTTTTCCGCGTCCCGGAGAAAGTTCTCGTCACACAAATGGCACTTTCGCCCAGCTGCCTGCTGGGCCGCCTGGTGGCCGTAGAGGGTATGCACCATGGTCATCAGCCCTTCCCGCTTCCCTGTGGCAAGCAAATCCCGGTAGGTCTGCTTTCGTTCGTTCTCGTTGGGGTTCCAGCTGTTCACATGCACCGCTTCGGAATGAAACAGGGCATCCATTTCCTCCCTGGTCAGGAGCTTCTGAAGCCTGCTCATGACAACCGCGTTTTGGGTGGGCACCATATACCGAGAGCCATCCTTCGCAACCGGCTCCAATATCAAATACTGTACCTGTTTCCTGTCTATCCGTTTTTCCTCGTTTCCAATCACGGAGCATACCCCGTGGCTTCCGTACAAAACCTTGTCGCCAATCTCAAACACCGTATTTTCCCTCCCAGAAAACCCGACAATCATCCGTTTACCATGTTAATTATAACACAAACTTTGAAATAATTCATGTGGAAGTTTTGCCAAATTTAAGGAATGGTTTTTGGGGAAAAAGTTGTGCTTTCTGGTAAAAGTGCTGCCGTGGAATTCCACGGCAGCACTTTACATAATGCGTACTGAATAAC